>JAAUUD010000300.1 GCA_012031655.1 Anaerolineae bacterium
TCGGTCGATCCAGTCCGTCGACACGGGTGACAAAATCCGTTAAGGCGGCGAATGGGGGTCGCCCCCATGCGGCCACAAAAAGGATGACCGTCCCGCAGGAAATCAAAAAGCCGTATAAGCCACTGACAATCAACGCCAGCAGCTCCGAAAGGCGGCTCCAGCCCAGCACATAGCCAAACAGGACCGAGAAAAACACCACCACTTGCAGCGAAAGCAAGCCTTCGGCCCAATCGGCGCCAGCCATCGCAAAGACCACCAGGCTCATCAGGCCCCATACAATGCTGATGGTTGTGAAATCGCCGCGCGAGGCCATGCGGCGCAGGTTGTTGCGGGTGCGGCGCTGCCAGCGCTCGAACCAGCGGAACGGATCGGGCGGGGCAGGTTGCTGCCGCCGATTTACCGGGATTGCCATGGTGTGGGGTTACTCCAGTGCCGGTTGGCCAGCGATCAATTGCAAGGCGGCGGTCTGATTGGGGGCGTAGACAATCAGGCTTTCCTGGGCGGCACCTGTGCAGGCACACAACCCCACCTGCTGGGCGTGGCCAGCAGAGGGTGTCTTCGCCTGCCGGGTTGGGCGCGGCCTCCAGCCAGAAATCCAGATAGCCCGGATAGCCAACGTTAAATTCGGTGGCGTCCAGCGGGCTGTCCCAGGCCAGCCGCCAGATCAACGTAAAATCCTCTTGCAGGTCATCCACCAAGAGTTGATAGGCGTCCCCCGCCCAACCCGCGGCCATTGCCCCGGCAAAGGTGGGATCAATCTGGTTTTGCAGGTGCTGGCGCAGGCGAAATTCGCCCCATGTACCGCTGCTCACCAGGCGAAGCTGAGGTGTGGATGGCCCAACCAGCGGGACCTCGCGGGGCAGGTCGCCTTCCAGATAGGTTTCTGGGTGCAGGATGTGCTCTGTGCTGCGCGGCGGATGGCCATAGGCCGCATTCACGCGCTCCCAGCCGCCTTCCAGCAGCAAGGCACGCACAAAGTCCGCCCCCTCGGTATACACAAAACGGTGTTCGGCCTGGCGTAGTGCGGGCCGGTCCGCCGGAATTTGTAAGTTGCTTTCGCCCACCGCTGCGCGCAGAACCTGCGTGGCCAGGCCAGGGTCCTCGGCTAGGTGCTGGTCAAAAAACTGCTCCATGATTATCTGAGAGTCGCCAATGAGCAGCGCACGTTGCGCCAGCGCTTCATCGCTGGGCAGGGGAGCTTCGGTCATCCACCGGTCATAGTCAAATTGTGCATCCAGCAGCGCTTGCCCATAAGTGGCTGTGTAGAACACGCTGCGTGCGCCGGAAAACTGCGCGGTGTTGTTCACCACGAAGAGCGTCCCGCCCTCCAGCGTGAAGTCGTAAAAATCGGTGACGGCGCTGGGGTAGGGGGGCGGGCGCATGGGGTCTGGGCTGGGCGCAAAGTGAAAAGCATAGTCCACCCACCCGGCAGCCTCCAGGCTCGGTGCGTCATAGCGGCGGTTGATGACATCAATAAAATACGCTTGCAGTGCGTTCGGCTGGACGTAGTAGCGCTCTACACGCGGGCTAAGGCCGCGCAGGGCGCGCACTTCGGCTTCCAGGGCGTCAAGCTGGGCGCTTAGCTCCGGGCTAATGGCTGCATCACGCGCAGGGATGACCGTTTGGGCACTGCCCCGCCAGGTGATGCCCAGCAACAAACACAGCAACCCGATTACACTCCAGGTGCGCATCTCAGGGGGCGCTCGTTGGGATGACCAGATCGCTGCCGATGATGATCACCACATCCCCGTTAGGGTGAGAGCCGGGGTTTTGTTCCACGCGGGGCGTCAGGCCATCGTTGATGCCCGCCAGGACCTGCGCCACATATTCGGCAGAGTCCAGATGATCGCCATAACCAATGATCACCGTTTCTTCGACAGCCGTGCTGGTGTGGTTGCCCACAAATTCCACATCCAGGTTAAAGCCAATCAGGTAGTCGCGCAGGGCGCTTGCCCGCCCGCCGGTGTTGGTGCCATTGAGCAAGGCCAGGATAGGCGCTTCTTCGCGCACGGCAAGCGGCAGGTCGTCTGGATTGATGGTTGCGCTGGCAGCGGTGGCCGCCGCAGAGCCAGGCCGGAACAGTTCGCTCACCTTGCGCAGGATGTCTGATTGGATGGGGATGAGGATTTCGCTCCCATCGGGGGCCAGGCCCGCGAACACTTCGCCCTCGCCAATCGTGCCATTGTTGATCAAGGTCACTTCCTGAGCGATCAGCGCCAGATTGATCAGTTCGTCCAGGGTCAGGTCGGTGCGCACATTCGCACTCACCGACTCCCAGAGGGTGAGGGCATCGCCTAGCAAGGCGCGCGCCCCCCCCGCCGAGAGGATTTTATCCCGCACGGCCAGGATGACTTCCTGCTGGCGTGCAGCGCGGTCGAAGTCGCCGCCGGAGGTGGCCCGGGTGCGCGCATATTGCAGCAGGCGCTCGCTTTCCATGGGCTGGCAGCCTGGCTCAATGCGGATGGGCTGGTAGCCGTAGCTGCCATCTGGATATTTGGGGTCGTCGATGAGCTCCTGCACGCAGATTTCGATGGGGCCAATGCTGTCGATAAAGGTGGTGAAGGCATCAAAGTTCACCAGCACATAATGCTGAATGGGCGTGCCCAGCACTTTTTCGACGGTCTTCATCGCCAGGGCCGGGCCACCACCGGGATAGTCAACTTCTGGGTTATCGCCAATATAGTTGGCGGTGTTGATGCGTTGCTCGCTAAAGCCGCCGGGGATGCTCACCCATAGGTCACGCGGGATAGAAAGCATCGCCCCCGTGCGGCTCACCGGGTCTATGCTCAGGACGATCATCGTATCCGTACGGAACTGGCCTTCCTCGCCCTGGCGTTGATCAATGCCCATCAGCAACACCGTTACGCGGCGCGGGTCCGCCAGTGCCACCGGGTCCGCTGCCACTTCAACAGGCGCCTGGGCAGGGGGCTGTTCTTCAAAAACGCTGGCTGTGGCTTCCGGCATGGGTTCACCGGGTTGTAATGGGACCGGCGTGCTGGCATCCACAAGCAGCAGCGCATCCGGCAGGGCGGCGGGTTCGGCAGCAGGATGCGTGGCTTCGGCTTCATCCATGCCCAGGCTCAGGCGCACAACCTGTTCCAGGTCGGTTTCACTGAGGGCGTAATTTCGTTGAGTTCCGCCACGCGTTCGCGCCCCTGGGTATAGGCTAACCAGGCGCCCACCAGCGTGATGGGTACCAGTAAAAAAATCCAGAGCAGGGTTAAAGTATCGCGGAGTCGCATACGCTGCATTATAGCTGATCCTGGGTAGCGGTCGAGGCAACGTTTGGATGACGGTTCGCTAACCCCCATCCACCGACCAGCAGCAGCGCGAGTGCGCTCAGGCTACCCAGGGCGGGGGAGGGAGGATCAACGCGCAGGTTTTCCAGCGGCAGAAGCCAGGCGCCACAGAGCGCCAGGCTCAGGGCCAGGCGGCGACCCGGCAAGAGGCCTCGTAAGGTTATCCCGCCGATGATGGCCAGGGTCAGCAAGCCGCCCACCATCCCCAGCACTTGCAGCTCGTAGCGGGGCAGCACATCCCCCTGGAGGTCTCGCAGAAAACCCACTTGCCAGGTGGGGTAAGCATCCCGATCAGCAACCGTTGGCCCCAGGCCGCAACCCACGCCCCGGCACGCCCACCAGACCCCACTCAGGTGAAGGGGAGCGGCCAGGGCCAGGCCATCGCTCAGGCGCGCCAGGGAACACGCCAGCGCTGCGCGGCCAGCCAACTGGCCACTGCACCGCCCAGAATAGCGCCGGGCCAGCTCAATTCGCCATACCAGAAATTGAGGGCCTGGGCCGGGTCGTTCAGGTAATCGGTAGTGTGAAGCAGTACATAACCCAGCCTGGCCCCCAGCAAGGCCCCCACCCAACCTATCAGGTAAACATCCAGCCAGCGCCGCCCCTGGGGGATGGGCTGCTGCCAGGCGGCCCACAGCACAAACCATGCCCCAAGCATTCCGGTCAGGCCCAGGCGCAGGGCAAAGTGCCCTTCTGGGGATAAGAGGGCATTTCAGGGGCGCAATTCGTCCAGGTAGTAGGCCAGGTCGTCTTCAGTTACCACACCAATCTGCCTAAAACGCACCACACCGGCCTGATCAATGATATAGGTGGTCGGCAGGTTGAAGGCGCGCATCCAGCTTTGCAGGCGGTTTTCGGCGTCATAGCCATAGGCGAGGCTGCCAAGATCGTTTTCTGCGATGAAGGCCTGGATACTTGCTGGCGTTTGGCCGTCGTTCGGGTTGGTCACGGCCACCACGCGCACCTCTGGGTTGGCCGCCTGGAAATCACGCAGCAGGGGCATTTCTTCTACGCAAGGCGGGCACCAGGAGGCCCAGAAATTGAGGATCACGATCTGCGGTGCAAAGTCGGCCAGGGTAAAGGTCTCGCCCTCAGCAGTTTGCAACGGCAGGTCCGGCGCTGGTGCATCCAGGATCGGCACCACCGTCGCGGTGGGGGCAAAGGTCACATCAATGGGCGCCGGCGTGGGATACTGGCGGGCCAGGGGGGTTGCCTCGTTGGCCCCGCGCCCATCGTTCCACAGGATGAACGCCATCCCCAGCCACCCCCACCAGCGGAAAAATCAGGAAGAGCAGCAACCAGCGCGCTTCATGGCAGGAACCCCGGTAGCCAGGCGTCGGTAGAGATCAGGATCAGTTCTTCGGTCACCATG
>JAAUUD010000301.1 GCA_012031655.1 Anaerolineae bacterium
GACAATCGGGGTGCTGGCTTCCTGGGCGAGGGGCTCTGCGGTCGCGCTTTCGTAGGCAGGCAGCCCAACGAGCGTGGCCAGGCCCAGCAAAAGCGGGATTGAGCATCAGGGGAAGTGCGGCTTTCAGCTTCACGAAGGTGGCTCCAATCCTAAACGTTCTAACTCGGCCTCAATCTGAATCGGAAAGGTATCCGCGGGCAGGTTCGCAATGCGGCGCCCGTTCATCAGCAAATAAGGGGTGCCTTGCCGCCCAATAAAGGCTTCGGCATCAATCAGGTCGGCGGTTACCTGCTGCAAAACCTGATCATCTGCCAGGCAGCTTTCAAACGGGGCCAGGTCCAGGCCCTCGTCCCGAGCGACCTCGCGCAGCAGGTTTTCATCCAGGGGCACACGCGTTTCGCCAACTAAACTGAACGCGATAGAGCGCATCATGGTAGGCGAGCCAGGCATCTTGCTCAGCCGCGCAGCGGGCTGCATGGGCGGCGCGCAACGATGCCTCCCCAAAATGACGTAGTCGCGAAAGACGAACTTCACCAGGCCAGGGTATAGCGCCTGAATGCGAGGCCGCGTTTGCAGCGCCAACCGGGCGCAGAAGGGGCACTGATAGTCAGAAAACTCAACAATGGTGATAGGGGCGTCTGCCGGACCGATGGCAAAGTCATCTTCGGCGTAGGTGAGTTCGACCGGCGCAACCGTGGGTGTGGGAGGAGCGGTGGGTGTCAGGGCAACGAGCGTGCCGCGCACCGCCTCCGCAACCTGGGCAGTGTCTCCACCCTCCCCGTTGTCATCCACCAGGAAGTTAATGCCCAACGCTGAAGCCACCAAAAAGCCCAGGGCAAAGAAGATGGCTGCGGTGATCACATAGCTAAGGGTGTCCGGGATTGGACTGACAGACGGCGTTGGTGAATGTTCTGCCATACGCTAGTCGTCGCTACCCACTGAGACTTCATCTGGATCAGCCGTTTTGCCAACGCCCAAGCGGTCAGCTTGCTGGCGGATGAGCAGTTGGATTTCCTCGGCGAGTTCCGGGTTTTCCTTGAGATACTGCTTGGCGTTTTCGCGCCCCTGGCCAATCAGGCCATCGTTGTAGCGGTAGAAGGCACCGCGTTTTTCCACAAAGCCCATCTCGGTGCCCAGTTCGAGGATGTCGCCTTCCAGGCTGAAGCCCTCGCCGTACATCAGGTCAAATTCGGCCTGGCGGAAGGGCGGCGCCACCTTGTTTTTAGTGACCTTGACTCGGGTGCGGTTGCCGATGATTTCCTCGCCCCGTTTGATGGCCTGAATTTTGCGAATGTCGATGCGTACGCTCGCGTAAAAGCGCAAGGCCGCCCGCCGGGCGTGGTTTCCGGGTTGCCGTACATTACGCCGATTTTCTCGCGGAGTTGGTTGGTCATCATGAAGCCGGTGTTGGTTTGCTTGATGGCGCCGGAAATCTTGCGCAAGGCCTGGCTCATCAGGCGGGCTTGCAGACCTACGTGGCTGTCGCCCATTTCGCCTTCGATTTCTGCACGCGGCACCAGCGCCGCCACACTGTCCAGCACGATCACGTCAATGGCGCCAGAGCGAACCAGTTCTTCGGCAATTTCCAGCGCTTGCTCGCCGGTATCGGGCTGAGAAACGTATAGGTCGTTCACGTTTACACCCAGTTTTTCAGCATAGCGCGGGTCAAGCGCGTGTTCCATGTCCACAAAGGCGCAAATCCCGCCCAGGCGTTGCGCCTGCGCGATCACGCTTAGGCAGAGGGTGGTCTTGCCGCTGGACTCTGGGCCGTAGACTTCCGTAATGCGCCCGCGCGGGATACCCCCCACGCCCAGCGCCAGGTCAATGGCTAGCGAGCCAGTCGAGATGGCATCTACTGTGAGGTGCTTGGCATCGCCTAGGCGCAGGATGGTTCCTTCGCCAAAGCGTTTGGTCAGTTCCTTCAGGCTCGATTCCAGCGCCTTTTCTTTTTCGGCACGCGTGTCGTTGGAGCTGTCTTCGAGCAGTTCCGGGGTGTTTTGTTTTCGCTTCGCCATGTTTGGTTACTTCCCGTAGCAGAACGTTCGTTCTATGATACTGTTTGGCGACCCCGTTGTCAATATGGAGGTGACGCGGGTCAGCGTCACCTCGTTACCCATAGAGAAGAGTGCCCGAGCAGGCGCATTCTTACGGCAGATTTATTGCGGGTTCAGCAAGGTCAGGTTATAGGTGCCAATGGTCCCGCCGAACTCCTGGCCGTAGTGCGTGGCGATGATGTAGTAGGTGCCTGTTGCCGTTAGCGTAACGTTGTCGATCAACGAATTGGTGTCACGCGTGGCGCTGGTGGGGTCCTGGTTGGGCACATCATCATTGAATGCCAGTTGAATGCCTTGCGCTGAGATGAGGTAAATCGCTGCATCGAGCGTGCCGCCCGTGCGGATCATCGAAAGGCGGATGTTGTCGCCCGCGTTGCCCTGGAAGCTGTAGAGCTGGAAGCGCTCGTCCAGGGTGATGTTGCCGGGCACTGTATTGCCATAGGTGATGGGCGTGGCATCCGCCAGGCGGTCAAAGTAGTTGATGGTCGAGGCGCTGGCCATGTCAAAGAAGCCGCCCGGTCCAACGTCGGCGTTGCCTTGCTGGTCCACTTCCAGCGAAATCATATAGCGCGAGTTTTCGGTCGCGGGTTGGTCCGTGCTCACCACTTCCTGCCCGTTGACGCGCACGCTCAGGTTAAAGTTGGCCAGTGTGGAGTCGTTGCAGGCATCCTGGAACCACACTTCCACTTCATAAATCCCGGCAACCTGGCGCGTGGTGGGCCAGTAGATATACGCGGTGGAAGGAAAGCCTGGGAAGCCCGTGCAGCCGACGTTGCCATCCGCCTGCAAAATGCCGCCGGACTGGATGGTGGGTTCGTCGTCATAAACAGCTTCGCCGCGAGGATCGCGCACCAGCAATTGCAGGTCCTGCCCGCCTGTCCAGTTCAGTTCAACTTCGATGAACCCGGGGGGCAGGGTGCCGGTCGTGGTGTTGGGGTTCACTGCGATGGCCGTAGGGAGCTGGAGCGGGTCGAAAGTCGGCGCCACGACTACCCCCGACGTGCCAGGCACCGCAGCGGTCGCAGCGCCACGCGTCAGGTTGAGCAAAAAGTTGCCCTCGGTGCCGCCGATGGTTTGGCCAAAGCGCGTGGCGACAATCGTATAGGTGCCAGTAGTGGGCAGTATGACATTAGGGATGGTGCTATCCGTCCGCAAAGAGGTTGCCAGCGGGCTGTCGTCGTTGCGGATCAGCTCGCTGCCATCCGGGTTGAGCAGGATCAGGAAAGTATCCAGGCTGCCGAAGGTGCGCGACATATCGATCGTGACCAGCTCTCCCTGGGTACCCTGGAAGGTATAGGCCACGGCGGGGTTCTGGCGGTTGATGACGCCTTGTGCTGCGTTGCCCGAGAGCGGGGTTGCCGAGGCGATGGCGTCCGCTAACAAAGAAATGTTGAGTCCGGCGTTCACGCCCCCATTGATGAGCTGCCAGGCGCCGGTGTTATCCACCAGCAGGCTCGCCAGGTATTCCTGACCCGGGTTGAGCGTACCACGGATGACCTGCGGCGTGGCGTTGTTCACGGTGGCAATCACCGAAAACTCCTGCGGGCCACCGACTTCGCAGCCGTCAACGTAGTACACAATGATTTCGTAGCTGCCGGTAGCCAGGGCACCGGGGCCCCAACTGGCGGTTTCAGTGACGTTGCCAGAAGTAGCGGTGGTGCAGTCGCCGTTTGCATCTGCGGCAAAGACACCCCCAGTGGGGGAGTCGGTGCTATCAAAAAAGAGCGCGCCGCCACTGGGGTAGCGTACTTCCAGGTTCAGGTTTACGGCGGCGGTCCAGCCCAGGCCCACCGAAATCCCACTCAGTTGCACGGTTTCAACAGTCGGTTGTGCCACAGGCGCCGGGGTGGTTGCGGCGGCAGGTGCCGCTGCGGCGGTTGTGGTGGCGTCTGGCGTCGTGGCAGCGGGGGTAGCCGCTGGTGTGGTGGCGGTGGTCGGCGGAGTGAGGGTGCCAGTGAGGATGATGCTAAAGTTCCCCTCAGTTTCGCCGCTGGCGCCTTCGCCACGCAGTACAGTCACCACATATTGGCCGTCCTCGGGCAGGCTAAGGCCGCTGATTGTGGCCACGCCCGGGTTCAGGTCGCCGTTGCGGGCCACCAATTCGCCCGTGGGTCCTGCAACCAGCAGGGCCAGCGTCAAGCCTTCGCTGGTGGTGGTAGCACTGAGATTGATCACATTGTTTGCAGAACCGCTAAAGACGAAATTCTGCGCAAACTGCTCTTCGGAGAGTTCTGCGGTGAGTAGCGTACCCACGCGCAATTCTGGCGCCTCAGGGGTTTCTGGATCGTCCCCTTCCTGAGCGCTGGCCAGAAAAACAGGCAATAGCAGCAGCGCGAGCAGCGCACTGAAGAGGCGGATGCGTTTATTCATAATCTGGTCTTCTCCTCGCTTTCGGCCAGCAGTGTAGCCAAGGCCGCCTGGCTTAGCAACCAGCCATGCGGCGCCCGTAGGGTAGTCACCATCTTACCGCGCAGGGGTGGCAGAAGGCAATGCAGTGGGCACCACAATGGCGGTTGCAGGCAAGGGTGCCACAAAAGCTTCGGTGGGTTCAAAAAACGGTTGTGGTGTGGCTGCAACATCCAATTGTACTTCCACAAAGGTCGTGGTGCCTGGGT
>JAAUUD010000302.1 GCA_012031655.1 Anaerolineae bacterium
TTGCCATCCACCACCACGCCCACTTTTTCGCCCAGCGGCGGGTCGTAGATCACGCCGTTGACGTCGGTATCGCTGACGGGCGGGCGCCCGGCCACGGTCACCGTTGCGGTGTTGGCGATGGTCGCCGCCACATGGTTGGGCCGCAGGCGCGCGTTCACTGCGTAGACATGGTGCCTTCGCGGTCAATGTCAATCGTGCTGTTGATGAAAGGCGTGGTGCCGCTATCGCCAGTCCCTGAGAGTTGCCCGCTGATGCAGCTCGCTGGGCCAGTGGCCACGCAGGTCCAGCTAATGGAAGCCGGGTCGTAGCCATCAGGATCACCAATCGGGATGTTGTCCGTAAAGGACGCCCCCTGGACCGGTTGACCGCTGTTGGTGATGGTGATGGTATAGGTGGTGGCCTCGCCCACGATGATGCTGTTGCGCCCGTCCGTCTTGGTCACGGCCACGCCCGGCGGCGCAATCAGGATGTTGTAGTCTTCCACCTCGCCATTGCTGGCTGGGCCGGCGGGCGTGGTCACGCTGATGGCCGGGTCGGTGGTCAGGCGGAAGCGCGCATAGCTAAAGCCCGGGGCAAAGCCCGTGCTGCCGTTGTTGATGTCCGCCTGATAGGGCACCGCGATGGGCAGCGTCAGCGTTTGCGGCAGCGGGCTGGAAGGCACAACCAGGCTGTAGTACTCGGTGTAGGTGCCCAGGAAGGTGAAGGGCGCGGTGTAGGGGATGGGCGCGGCATCAAACTGGCGGTTGCCGTTCCAGTCAAACCAGGCATAGAGGGTGGCCGGTTGGCCAGTGCTGTTGAGCACCGTTACTTCCAGGTCAACGGTGGTGCCCGCCACAAAGGTGAAGGGGTTGAGCGGGTCCTCGAAGCCCTTCACGGCGTCTTCGTCGTCCGGCGTGCTGGCGGTGTCGTCGCCATCCGAGTTCAGCGACGAAACGCCCGTGCTTTCCTCGTCAATCACCGCCCCCAGGCGCAATTGCGGGATGATGCGGTGGTTGGCGCCGCTGTTGGCCGCCTGCGTGCCAAAGTTAAAGGTCGGGTTGGTGATGAGGCGGGTATCCGGGCTGCCATCATCCGGGTTATCGCCCCAGTCAAAGGCCGGGGAGAAGCCGAAGTCCACCAGCAGGGTGCTGTTGGCGTCTGTTTCGCCGTTGTTGCCGCGCCCATCGGGGCCATCTGCCGGGTTGCCGCTCAGGCCCGCCGGGTCGGTTTCGTCAACCCCGGTTGGCTCGTTGTTGCGCTCCAGCAAAATCGGCGTACTGAAGATGCCCGTCACCTGTGGGTTGGAGCTATCGCGGCCATAGTCCCGGCTGTTGAGCGTGGTGTTGGTGTCGTCCAGGTTGCCCGGGCTGCTGAACAGCCCCTCCAGCACGCCGCCCACCGCGAAGTTCTGCGGCGCGATCTGCACCAGGTAGCGGCCCGGCGGCAGGCCCTCGAACAGGTAGAAGCCGTTGGCGTCCGTGGTGTCGGTGTCCAGCACCGGGCCATCCGGGTTGCCGTCGTTGTTGGTGTCTGCAAAGAGCTGCACAACCACCCGCCCAGGCCCGCCTCGTCGCCGTTCAGGATGCCATCGCCTGCGGTGCCACCACTGCCCAGCGTGCCGCCGTCATCCAGCCACACGACGTTGCCCAGGCTCATCGGCGTAGAGAAGAACCCAAAGTCCACCGTCAGGAACGAATTATTGTCCGATTCGTTATTCACGCCCCGGAAGTTCGGCCCATCGGAAACCTGACCGCTGGTATCGGTTTCGCCCGTGGGCGCGGCATCCTGCACCAACGTGAGGGTTGGGCTGAGGACGTTGCCTTCGGCATCGGGCACATCCCCGCCCCGGTCGCGGCGGTCGGTGGTCAGGGCGGGCGGCGGGGTCAGGTCCGTGCTGCTGTCATAACCGGCCAGCACGGCCCCAGGGGCGAAGTTCTCGTTCGCAATCGCCACCACGTAGTTGCCCGGCAACAGGCCGCTGAAGAGGTAGTAGCCGCCGCCGTCGGTGAAGTCCGTGGCCAGGGGCGCCCCGGGGGTATCCGGCAGGCCATCGGGCACGCCGCCGGGGCCGGTCTCATCCGCATAGAGTTCCACCGTCACATTGGAGATGCCAACTTCGCCACCGTCGATCTGGCCGCTGTTGTTGGTATCAAACCAGACCCGGTTGCCGATGCTCAGCGGGCGGTAGAAGCCAAAGTCCACCGTCAGGTCGCTGTTTTCATCGGCCTCGCCGTTGTTGCCGCGCGAGTCTGGCCCATCTGCCGGGTTCAGGCTCAGGTTGGTTTCGTTCTGGGGCGCATCGTCTGCGGTGAGCAGCACCGAATTGCTGAGCAGGCCCAGGATGGGGTCAAAAGCCTGGCCCGCCGGGGGCAGGGCCGGGAAGCTGCGGTTGTCGTTCAGGTCGCCAGCCGGGGCGCCGCCCGCCTGGATGGTGCTGGCAAAGCCCACCAGCCGCCCACCCGGCAGGAAGTTCACCGCGTCGATGCCCACCAGATAGCGGCCCGGCGTCAGGCGGTCGAACAGGTAGTAGCCGGTGGTGTCGGTGGTGTCGGTGGCAATCGCCGCGCCATCGGGTTGGCCATCGTTGTTGCCATCGCGGTAGAGGCTCACGCGCACGTTGTTGAGACCCGTTTCGGTGGCCAGGTCAATCAGGCCGTCGCGGTTGGCATCAAACCACACCCGGTTCCCCAGGCTATAGGGTTCGCCCGGCACAAAGCCAAAGTCCACCGTCAGGTTGGCGTTGTTGTCTGTTTCGCCATTGGCACCGTTGCCCTGCGGACCCAGGTCGCTTTCGCCCGTGGGGGCGCCATTGCGCACCAGCGCAATGAGGTTGCTCACCACCCCATCGGCGGCGTAATCCTGGGGCGGGGCCTGGTTTTCGGGGTTGATGCCATTGTCGTCCTGGTCGGTGTTGCCGGTGTTGTTGGCCGTGCTGCTGGGCACATTATCCAGCGGCGCGCCCATCCCCAAAATTGACCGGGTCCACCCGCACAAAGTAGTTGCCCGGCGTCAGGTTGTCAAACAGATAGTAGCCGTTGGCGTCGGTGGTCAGCGTATCGACCAGGGTATCGGTGCTGGGTTCCAGCACGCCGTTGCCATCATCGCGGAAGAGCGTCACCTGCACGCCAGCCACGCCCACTTCGCCCACGCTCTGAACTCCGTTGTCGTTGGTATCAAACCAGACGCGGTTGCCCACGCTCAGCGGGCGGAAGAAGCCAAAGTCCACGGTCAGGTCGCTGTTTTCGGGCGAGATCGGCGCGCCATCCGGGGCGGTGCCATCCCCCTGCGGCCCCCGGTCGGCTTCGTCAACGCGTTCCATATTGCGCACCAGGGTGATTGGCCCGCTGAGGATGCCCAGCGGCGCAGCCGGTTCGATGCCGTTGTCGTTGTCGTCATCGTCGGCGGCAAGGTAGCCATCTTCCGGCGGGGTGGTGTTCTCGATGTTCGTCTGGGTGCTGCCCAGCCCGGCCAGCGGACCACCCGGCAGGAAGTTCTGCGGCGCCACGGCCACCACATAGGTCCCCGGCACCAGGTTCTGGAAGAGGTAGTGGCCGTTTTCGTCCGTGGTGGTGGTTTGCAGGATGGCGCCATCCGGCGTGCCGTTGGCGTCCAGGTCGCGGTAGAGGTTCAGCACCACATCTTCCAGGCCCGGTTCAGCAGGCTCGCGCAATCCGTCGTTGTTCTCATCCAGCCAAACACGGTTCCCCAGGCTCATGAAGGCGGCGGTCAGGCCAAAGTCGATGGTGATGTCGGTGTTTCGGTCGGTCTCGCCATTGGTGCCGATGAAGCCCGGCCCATCGTTGGCGTTGTTGCTCAGGTCGGCTTCGTTCAGGGGTTGGCCATCCAGCGCCAGCGTGATGAGCGCGCTCACGATTCCATCGGCGTCATAGTTGTGGCCATCGCCGGGCACGGGGGCGCCGTTGTCGTTGCTGTCGTCCAGCGGTGGCGCGGCCACGTTCACGGTGCTTTGCAGGCCCTGTAGCACGCCAGTCCAGTTGGCCGGGGCCAGTTGCACCCAGTAATTGCCCGGCGGCAGGTTGTCAAACAGATAGTAGCCACGGGCGTCCGTGACATCTGTGTCCAGCGGCCCCCCGCCCACCTGCTGGTCGCCGCCAGAGGTGTCTGCCGGGTTGCGCTCGCTGCCCGGTTCAAAAGTCCCGTCGCCATCGTCGCGGAACAGGAGCACCTGCACGCCGCTGGCCCCGGTCTCGCCCACCGAGATCAGCCCATCCTGGTTTTCGTCGTACCACACCCGGTTACCGATGGACATGGGCTTGTAGAAGCCAAAGTCCACGGTCAGGTTGGTGTTGGGCGGGCGCTCGCCGTTGCGACCCTGGCCCGTGGGGCCAAAGGCGTCTGTATCGCTGGAATAATTGACTTCAGCGGTGGTTTCAGCCTCGCTGCGGAGCTGGATCACCGGGCTGAAGATGCCGATTTCCTCTGGGTTGGGCGGCAGCGTGGCCGTGCTGATGTTGGTTGGGTCGTCAATACCATCCTCGTTGACGTCGCTATCCAGGTCATCATCGGCGGGCGCGGTGGGGTTGTTGCTGCTGAAGTAGTCCACCAGCACGCCGCCCGTGCGGAAGTTGTCCTCGTCCACCAGCACAAAGTAGTTGCCCGGCGGCAGGTCGTCAAACAGGTAGTAGCCGCCGCCGTCGGTGAAGGTGGTTTGCAGACGCGCATCGGCCTG
>JAAUUD010000303.1 GCA_012031655.1 Anaerolineae bacterium
GCCGCCGCGTATTCTGGAGGTCAACCCGCGCCATGCCATCATCCGCAACCTGGCGGCCCGTGCCCAGGGCGGTGGGGCCGACGCGGTGCTGACCGACGCCGTGACGCTGCTCTTTGAAAATGCCATGCTGGCGGATGGCATCCATCCCAACCCCTCGGAGATGGCCCAGAACGTCCAGCGCATGATGGAGCTGGCCACGCGGCTCAGCTAATGGGCGCCAAGGGGGTGGGGGCGCACCTGGGTCGGGTGGGGGCGCAGACCGCTGGATCCATGGGCAGGACTTGCGGCGCGCTGCCGGTGGGAGGTTGCAGTTTTTGCGGTTGTTCCTTAAGATTGGCACAAGAGGCCATCACCGCGCCTCCCCCTACCTGACCTGACCCAAGGAGCGCACCATGCCGGATGCCAAACATCTCCAACACCTGATCACCAGTGGGTTTATCCAGGTGGTGGTCGAGGGGCGCTCGCTTCCGGCCTATTGGGCTCACCCTCAGGTGGGCGGCCCCTTCCCTGGGTTGGTCTTGTTGCACGATGACCAGGGCATGGCCCCCTACATGCGGACGCTGGTGCATCGCTTTGCTCAGGTCGGTTATTATGTGGCCGCCCCGGACCTCTTCGATGCCCAACGGCCTGCCTCACGCTTTGAAGCCCACGCGCTGGAACAGCAATTTATGGAAGCCGGGCAAAGCAAAGTGCATGCCACCTTGCAGGCCATCCGTTCGCACCACAAAAGCAACGGCAAAATGGCGCTCATGGGCTGGGATTTTGGCGGCACCCTGGTGTATGACATGGCGGTGCAGAGCGGGCTGCCTGTGATGGCGGCGGTCAGCTTCTACGGCAATCCCCAACCCTACCTGGGCCGCTTTGGCACCGTGGAATATCCCCTGTTGGCGGTGTTTGGCACGCAGGACGAGATCGCGCGGCAGCACGAAGAAACCCTGCGCGAAGAACTCATCCGCAGCGGCAAGCCGCACGAGGTCATTGTGTACCCTGATGCGGCGCATGGGTTTTATAATGACGCTTCCTCGGCGTATAATCCAGAAGCCGCAGACGACGCCTGGCGGCAGGCGCTGGCCTTTCTGGAGACGCACCAGGGCAAGCCACCGGCACCCCAGGGTGCCCGAAGTGGCACCTTCCAGCACGGGCGCGTCTACTAGCACCAACCCGCACCACCACGGTTGCGCGGCAGTTGGTTTTGGTTAACTGGCTTGGTGATGAGGGGAAGAACATGCAAAGTTGCCCGAACTGCGGAAGCGAAAACATGGAAGGCATCCTGTTTTGCACCATGTGTGGCTTTGCGATGGGGGGGGTGTCGATCAATACGCGCCGCCTGGATGAAATGGATGCCTCGCGCGCGGCAGGTGGCGACCACCTCTCTGATGACCACATCGTGCTGTTGCACATCCCGGAATATCCAGACCCGGTGGCCCTTAAGATCACTGATCAGGTGGTGCTGGGGCGGGCTGGTGGGGATGACCAAACCACGCCGTTTTTTAACCTGGAACCGTTTGGCGCGGGCGACTTTGGCGTTTCCCGGCGGCACGCCACGCTCATCCGCCACGATGACCAGCTATTTGCCGCAGACCTGGGCAGCACCAATCACACGCTGCTGAATGGCCACCGCCTGAACGAGTACATGGAATATACCCTGCGCGATGGCGATGAGATCTCGCTGGGGCGCTTTACGTTTCGCATCTTCTTCAAGTGAAGGGCCGCGGGCAGCCGCCGTGGCTGCCCTGGCTGAATGCTGAACGCTGCTTTAGGGTTGGGTCAGGCTTTCGAGCGTGAGTTCGTAATCTCCACGCCCCCCAAAACGCGCCGCCTGGATGGTGTAGAAGCCGGTCGCCCGCAGGTCAATCTCGATAACCGCATCTGTGCTGCGCAAGCCTTCGATGGGCAGGTCGCCAATATCATCCACACGCGCAATCTCGGACCGGTTCGGGTTAAAGAGGATCAGCAGCGGGTCCAGCCCCTGGTTGGGTGTGATGTCGCGCATGGTGATGCGGATGCGGTCGCCCGCGACGCCTTCAAAAAACCACTCATGCAGGATCACATTGTTGTTTAGCGCGCCCTGCACCGTTTGCCCCAGGTTGATGTTGCCGCCGCCCTGGGTGGGGTCCAGCACGGATTGCACCACGCCCTGGCCGCTGGAAGGACGTTCCGGCAGGGGCAGGTTGCCATCCCCGCAAAAATAACCGCCTGCACCTGGTTAAAGCCGGTGGCGGGGTTGGTTTCTGCCACGTAAACCGTGCCATCCACGCCCACAACCAGGCCCATCGGTGCGCGGAACTCCCCAGGGCGGAAAGGTTCGGTGCCATCCGCCGCATAGGGCAGCCCAAAGCGATCCAACAATGCCCCAGAAGGCGCAAACTCCAGCAACCCGGCAGAGTCGGTCGCCACGATGATGTTATCGCTGGGTGCCACAGTGACGTCCGTCGGGTTGGTGTTGGCAAAAATCTCTGGCCCCAGGTTAGTCACCAGCGGGCTACCATCGGAGTCTAACAGGTTGAGGCCTCCGGTCCGTCCAACCATGATCAACCCGCTGCTGCGGTTGTTGTATTCCAGGCGGATGTCGCTCAGGTCCGGGTTGATGGCGTCAATATCCAGGGTAAGCAGGAGGTTGCCGAAGCGGTCAAATTTATAGAGGCGGCGCGCGGGGCTTCGCTATGCCCTTCGGAGACGGTCCACAGGTCGGCGTTGCGCGTGGCCGCAATGGTTTGTGGGTAGCCAGGCATAAACTGGCCCGGGCCATCGCCCGTGTTGCCGAAGCCATACTCCAGGCCGCCTGCCCGGTTGAGCACCATGATGTGGTTGTTATCGCCGCTGGTGGCGTTCGCAGCATAAATGCGGGCGTCAATCGGGATGTCCAGGTCCACCAGATTGTCGTCCTCGGCCCAGGGGCCCAGGATATTGACAAAGGTGCCATCGTTGAGGTTGAGCACCAGAACGCCGCGCTGGCCACCTGCCACGTATATCAGGTTGAAGGGGTCGTAGCCCAGGCCGCCCAGGCGCAGCGTGCGCGGGTCGTCCGGGCGTTCTGCGATGTAGTGCCAGATCACGCCGCCATCGCTATCCAGCAAATTGGCGAAAGGGTCCGCAAAGGCGCTGGGCAGGGTGAACTCCATCGACGTGCGGATGGCCTCGAAGGTGGCGTTGACCCCGGCGCTCCAGCTTTCGCCGCCCACCACGCCGCGCACCAGCGCCAGGCGGCCATTTTCCAGCGGCACCAGGGCCACCGTGGTGTGCAGGTTGCTCTCTGGCACGGTATATTCAATTTCCCAGCCTTGGCGGTTGCCGTAAGTCACCGCGAGCGGGGTCGGCGGCGCAATGCCCAGCGGCACCAGGCGGGCCAGTTGAGCGGGCAGGGCTGCCGCGTTGGGGATGCCCAGGTCCGTAAAAGCGCCCGTCACGAGCCGCAGCACCAGGTCCTGCGGCACTTCCCCGGCTTCGAGTTGTTGTAGCGCGGCGGGCGACCCCGCTTGCAGGTTATCCAACCCGGCGCGGACTTCCCAGGTATCTGGCAGTTCCATCGAAATGCCCCAGTTCCGGGTTTTTCGTAGCGTTGCAGGGGTGGCCTCTAAGGGGGGCCGGGATGAGCGGGGCAATCGGGGCGGGGTTGCCATCCTGGGCCAGGCTGGCGCTCCCCGGGAGCAGCGTGATTACAAGTAAAGTCAGCACCCAACGGCGCATGGCTTGAACTCCTTACATGGTTTGATGGGCTTGCAAAGCAGGTTTAACAGCCTCAAGTGCCCCCGATTGTAGCTTATTTCCCCCAGAGGACAGCAAACCGATAGGCAAACGCGCAGTGTGTCAGGTGGGCGTCAGGCAGGGGGAAGGCTTGCTTCGCCTTCGGTGCCCGGCTATGCTAGGGGTATGGATGAACTCACCGGCAAGCAAATTGGCCCCTACGCGCTGGCCGAACGCATCGGGCGCGGCGGTATGTCCGAGGTCTATCGCTCGGAGGATGAAGACGGCACCGCCGTGGCGCTCAAGCTCTTGCGGATCGACCCAGCGCAGGAGGACAACGAAGTTTTTCTGGTGCGCTTCGAACGCGAGGCGCAGATCATCCTGGATTTGCAACATCCGAACATCCTGTCCATTCTGGACTATGGCCAGGCGAGCGGCTACGCCTACATTGTGACGCCCTACATCGCGGGCGGCACCCTGGCGGATGTCATCCGGCGCGGGCCGGTTGAACTGGTCCAGGCCGCGCGCTGGCTGGTGCAGATTGCGGCAGCCCTGGACCACGCCCACGCCATGCATATCGTCCACCGCGACCTCAAGCCCTCTAACGTGTTGCTGGATGAAGCAGGCAAGCCCTTTTTGATGGACTTTGGCATTGCGCGCTTCAGCAACATGGTCCGCGACCTGACCGAAACGGGCAGTGTGCTGGGCACCCCGGCCTATATGGCCCCGGAACAATGGCGCGCTGAGCCGCTGAACGCCCGCACCGATGTTTATGGGTTGGCGGTGATGGCCTTCCTGATGCTGACCACCCATACGCCTTTCGAAGCAGATACGCCCCATGCGCTGATGTACCGTCATCTGGACGAAGCGCCGACGCCACTGGCCCGCTATTTGCCGGAGGTTCCGCCAGGGTTGGAAGCCGTCATCCAGAAGGCGCTGACGAAATCTGCCGCTGGACGCCATGCCAGTGCGGGCGCTTCATG
>JAAUUD010000304.1 GCA_012031655.1 Anaerolineae bacterium
TGGCCTGGGCCTGTTCGGGGGTCATGGGGCGGCGCAGGTGCTCGGCCACGGCGGCCCCCATCTTCCGCACCAGCACCTCGCGGCCCGGCTCCAGAAACGCCTCGATGCCCGCCCAGGCATCGGTAATGAGGCAAGCTGCCGCGCCGGCGGCTTCAAAGATGCGGGTGGGCGGCGAGAAGCCATAGCGCTGCATGCTGGCACGGTTGATGTTCAGCACGGCGCGCGGTGTGCCGTTGAAGGCGTTGTGCTCCCGCGTGTAGATGTGCCCCAGCGGGTGGACGTTCGGCGGCACAGGCTTATCCGCCCAGCCGCTCCCGCCCAGCAAAAACCGCTGCCCCGGCAGCCGCCGCGCCGCCCGCAAAAAGAACTCCTCCACGCGGGCTTCGCGGTCTGGCAGGCGGTTGCCCAGAAAGGCCAGGTCGGCGGCAAAGCGCGGCTCCGGCGCCACCGGATAGTGCGTGTGGGGGTCCAGTGCGTTATAGATGGGGATGCAGGCCCGCGCCCCCAGCGCCTCGTAGGCCGCCACCACCGCCGGGCCGCCACCATAGGTCAGGATCAGGTCAAACTGCGGGATGAGCGCGCGCAGCGGCGCGGAGGGGTTCTGCTGGAGGTGGTCCAGCGTGGCGGGGGCGTCCACATCCCAAAAGATGACGGTGTTGGCAGGCGTTTTGAGCGCCAGCGCCGCCGCTTCCAGATAGGTGTCAAAGGCGCCAATCCCGCTGGTTTTGACCAGCACATCAGCGGACCGGGCCTCCACCAGCGCGGGCGTTCACCGCCGCAGGGTTGGGGGCATAGACCACGGACCGCACCCAGGGCGGGTTGTGCAGGTCGCGGTGTTTCTGGCGGTCCAGAATATCGGGTTCGTAGAAGGTGACCGCGTGCCCACGGGCGTGCAGGGCACGGATCAACCCGCGATAGTAGGTCGCGGCGCCGTTCCAGTAGGCCGAGAGGATGCTGGACCCAAACCAGGCAAATTTAATCATGCCAGGCGCTCCCCTGGGCCAGCGCCGCTGGCGAGAGGCCCAACTCCTGGCCAATGGCCAGCAATTCATCAACACGGTGGGCGCAGGTGTGGCGCGCCAGGATGGTCGCCCGCCCATGTTCGGCCATCGCCCGGGCCTGGGCCGGGTCCGCCCACAAGCTCCGCAAAAGCCCTTCCACCGCGCTCCGGTTCCAGGCCACCAGGTAATCTTCTCCGGCGCTAAACAGCCCTTCGGCATCAGTCCCACGGGCGCAGAGATGAGCGGAATGCCGCAGGCCAGCGCCTCGAACATGCGGATGGTCGGCACGCCCGGCAGCGCCCGCGCATAGGGGGCGGCGCGGCACGTGCACCGTCACCCGAAAGGCGCCAAACACCGCCGGGACGCGATAGTTGGGCAGCCAACCGTGGTATTGAAAGCCGTTGCGCGCCAGCAACCGGCGCGCCGCTGCCGGGTAGCGCACCCCATAGAGGTGCGTCCGCAAGCCCAGGGCGCGGGCCGGCTCCAGCAGATATTCCCACAGTTCGGCGGTGCGTTCGTCGTCGCCCCAGTTGCCCACCCAAACCAGGTCCCCGGCGTAGCGGGCCGCCGGATGGGGGTAGAAGTGGCGCGTATCGGCGCCCTCGTGCCAGGTCCAGACGCGGGCGGCCCAGCCGTGCCGCAGATATTGCTGGCGGATGGCCTCGCCAAAGGCCAGCACGCCGTCATAGTGGCGCAGGTCATAGGCGGCGATCTCGTGCGGGGCGGTGACGCTGCGGTGGTGCGTATCGTGGAAGAGCAACCGATAGCCGTGCTGGGCGCGGTGCTCGCCCAGGCGCGCCACCAGGGCGGGGTCGTTCCACTCGTGCACAATCACCAGGTCTGCCCCATCCAGCGCTTCGTCCAGGTCCAGGTGGGCCAGGTCATAGCGAATGCTGCTGAGTTCCGGGTAGGCGGAAAAGAAGCCCGCCAGCGCGGTCTCGCCGTGGTCTTGCAGCAGGTTTTGCAGGCTCCAGGCGTGCAACGGCTCAAAAATGCGCAACTGATGGCCACGCGCCAGCAATTCGGTGGCCACCCCGCGCAAAAAATGCGCGTTGCCGTGGTTCCAGTCCGAAAGCAAAGAGTGATAGAACAACGCGATGCGCATCGTCGGCTACCCTGCCGCCATCTCGGGGCGCAACATCTGCTGATAGACGCTCAGCGTTTCGTTGGCCATCCGTGCCGGGCTAAAGCGCAAGGCCCGCTGGCGCGCCGAACGGCCATTCGGCACCACCTGTTGCCGCAGAAACAGCCCATAATGCCGGTTGAGCGCCTCTAGCATGGCGCGGCGTTGCTCCGGGCGCAGTGGCGCGCCCATCGTGGCCAGGTTGATCGTGATTCCGGCTGGAGGCAAGGCGCGGGCCAGTTCTAGGCTATAGGTCCAGACACCGCCAATGGTGTCCGTGGTCATCAATACGCTAAGTTTGGTAGATGGCATCAATCACCTCGGCAGTTTGCGCAACTGTTGTGTCGCGGGGTCGTAGCGCGTGCCTTTGGCCAGGCGCCCCACCCATTCCAGCAGGGCGCGTCCGCCCCAGTCATCCGGTGGCGCGCTGAGCACCTCGCGCTGAGCGCCGTGCAGGCGCTCCGCCCAGAAGTCATAAAACGAGCCTTCCACGTTATAGAAGGTGGCGCCGCCCCCTGTGCCATAAAAGCGGCCACAGATCCCCGCATCCTGCCCGGCAGGCAGGTTCCAGGAGCAAGCCAGCCGCACCACCGCCCGCCACAGGGCTAGCGCATCCCGGCGCGGGTGTAGGTGGCGGTTTCGGTGGTCCACTGCGTGAGCAACGTAACGATGAAGATGCCCACCCCGGCCAGCAGGTGCGGCGCCCAGACGTTGGCGTCTTCGTCCGCAAAGCCTAACAGGAACGGCGAAACCGCCAGAAACGGCCCAGCGACGTAATCCACCATCAGGTGGGCAGGCATCGGCAGGATGCGCAACACGCCCAGCCGATAGTTGGTGATTAGGGCCATGCCGAGAATCGCCACGCCCAACACTCGCGGGATCCAAACCGCCGCGCCGCCTTCGTCCGCAAAGCCAAAGAGGTTGGGCGCCAGCAACAGCACAATCGCCCCGATGTAGTCGAAAATACCATGGACATAGGGAGAGATGATGCGGAAGTGATCCATAGGGGTCTTCTCCTGGTATAGTTGGTCTTGCCAGGGGGCAAAGCGGCCCCCAGTTTGCCTAGTGTATGGGTGGGCGGCGGTTTTGCCCTGAGCCGCTCGGCCAGGCCCTGCCGCCCAGGTGACCTATCTGGCCTGCCCTGTTCAGGCCCCCCCAACCGCTAACAAGAATTGCCAAATCGCCGCAGGCCGATTATCCTTAGCAGACTGGCACTAAAAATGGTCTGCACATACAATGGGCGGCAAACAAGGCAGCATGGCGGAAGCGATTTCGATCAAGGGCATTAAACAAGGCGTGCTGGTCAACCTGGACGATGACCTGAGCTGGGACGCCCTGCTGAAGGAGTTGGATGGCTATGTGGCCCAACGAGATGCTTTCTTTCGGGGCGCGCAGTGGGTGGTGGACGTGGGCGAGCGCAGCATGGATGCAGATGCCGTGGCGCAGTTGATGGCCCAGTTGCAGGCCCGGCAGATCACCCTGCTGGCCTTGCTGAGCAGCACCGAAAGCACCCGTAGCGCCGCCCAAAGCCATCAGTTGTTCACCGAACTGGCGGCCATCCCCAGCACCCGCCCCACCCAGGTGCCCGAACCCCCGGATGACCCCGAGCCTCTGCCCGAGCTGGACTCGGAAGAGCACGGCACGGCGGGCGTGCTCATCAAGCGGACCCTGCGCAATGGGCGGCGCGTCCGCACCACGGGCCATGTGGTGGTGATTGGCGATGTCAACTCCGGCGCCGAGATCGTGGCCGGGGGCGATGTCATCATCTGGGGCAAGTGCCGGGGCGTGGTGCACGCCGGTGCCCAGGGCGACGAAAGCGCGGTGGTCTGCGCGCTGGACCTCAGCCCCACGCAGTTACGCATCGCTGGCCTCATTACCGTTCCACCCCAAGAAGAATCCAAGCGGCGCGTGGCGCGCCCAGAAATGGCACGAGTACAGGATGGACAGATCGAAGCGATACCCTGGAGTTAACCCCGGTGCCCCGGCGGCACGGCCCAACGCCCGCGTGATCACCATCACCTCGGGGCAAGGGCGGCGTCGGCAAAACCACCCTCACGGCCAACCTGGGGGTGGCCCTGGCGCAGATGGATAAAAACACGGTGTGCATTGATGCCGACATCGGCCTGCGCAACCTGGACCTGATCCTGGGGTTGGAAAACCGCATTGTGTATGACCTCATTGACGTGGTGGAGGGGCGCTGCAAACTGCGCCAGGCGATGGTCAAGCACAAGACCTTCCCGAACCTGACGCTCATCCCCGCCGCGCAAACCCGCGATAAAACCGCCCTCAAGCCAGACCAGATGGTGCGCGTGGCCCATGCGCTCAAGCAGGAGTTCGACTTCATCCTGATCGACAGCCCCGCCGGGATCGAACAAGGCTTTCAGAACGCCATCGCCCCGGCAGACGAAGCGCTCATCGTCACCAACCCAGAGGTCTCCTCCGTGCGCGATGCCGACCGCATCATCGGCATCATCGAGGCCAAAGAGCGCAAAATCCCGGTGCATCTGGTCATCAACCGCATGAAGCCCCGAGAT
>JAAUUD010000305.1 GCA_012031655.1 Anaerolineae bacterium
ACGGGGACAGCCCTGGTCGATTACGGCCCCTGCCCGGCAGATTTTGCCGGGTATGCGGTGCCGCGCCTGGCCGCGTTCGAACAGGGGCAGGTGGAGCAAGGGGGCTTCCCCAACCTGGTGCGCGAGGCGCCCTCGACCAGCGCCCGCGAAGTCTTCCGGATGAACCCTGGTGCGGTCTTTAGCCTGGTGGAAGGGCCACAGTGTGGTAACCGCATCGTCTGGTGGCTGGTGGAGTTCAATGGGCAGCGCGGCTGGACTGCCGAGTCTCAGGCGGGCAGCTACTACCTCCGCCCGGTGGAAGGCACACAACGCGGCACCAGCGCCGCCCCGGGCCAGGTGCTCGGCGCACTGGCCGAAGGGACCAACGCACGCATCAGCCCGGCTAATCTGCCCGCGCTGACCAGCCTGGCACGCATCGGCCTGCCCAGCGCCGCGAACTTCAGCCCGCACGTTGCCTGGGCGGCGGATGGGCAACGCCTGTTCATCAGCCAGGCGAACGGCGTGCAGGTGCATAACCTGCCCGCCCTGGAGCGCGATGTGCGGCTAACGAATGCGTTGATTTCTGCTGTGGTGGACCCCGCCAGCGGCCTGAGCCGCGTCACCAGCCTGGTTGCTCATCCAGAAGGGTCCCTGATCATCGGCACCGGGCAAGGGCAACTGCTGGTCATTAACCCGGCCAGTGCCTCGGTGAGCAGCATCGCTGAAAGTGGCCACCAGGCGGCCATTACCGGGTTGGCCATCAGCCCGGCAGGGAACCTCCTGCTCAGCAGCGACGGAACCCGGGTGCGCCTGTGGGACTTCGCCACGCTGAACACCAATCTGGGCCGCATGGGGGCGCTCTTTGACCTGAATCTGGAGCCAGGCAGCGTGCAGACAGTCCAGTTTACCTCCGGCAACCTGCCAGCGCTGGCGCTCCGCAACGAAGTTCGGCTCTACGATGTGCGTGGGAGCCTGCTGCGCAGCCATCCGCGTGCCAATGCCGAGAGCCTGGCCGCGCTCGAACCCGCGACAGAAGCCTGGTTCCCGACTGTTTCGGGCCTGTTGCTGGTGGAAGACGAAGCGATTTATGGCTACGATGTGACCGCTGGCCTGACCTTTAGCCCGTTGGTTCCGCGTGGTGCGGAGCCAGTGCGCGTGCTGGCACAGTTGCTGCCAGGCGCGGCGGCTGAGCCGCCGCTGTTGGCGGTTTACCGAGCGGTAGCTGGCGCGCCAACAGGCTCCCTGAGCTGGCATGCGCCCGCGCTCAGCGCGCCAGCCCCAAGCGTGCCCACCTTGCCCGTTGTGCAACTGGCCTTCAGCCCGGAGGGGCGCTATCTGGCAGCGGTTACCGCCAATGAAGTGGTGATTTATGGGATTGGGGCGGCAGGGCGGTGAGGAGCCGCCCCAGCCACCCCTTTCATCGGCTGATTTGCAGGCCGCGTGGCGTGAAGACATACTCCACCCGGCCCAGGATGTAGTCAATCAGGATGGCCAGCAGCGCGGCAGGTAGCGCGCCGAGGATCACCCAGGTCAATTTCGTCTACCACTTCGTAGCCGTTTTCACGCAAAGCCACCAGGATGATGTAACCCAGAAAGCGCTGCTCTGTGAAGTCCTTGGAGCCTACAACAATCGCATCGCCTTGCGCTGATGCAGGGGAAAAAATGCAGATAGCATCAATGCAAGAACGAGCAGCATAGTAAACCGCTTCATGGCTTCCTCCCAAGAATCATAACTCGAATGATGTTCAGGGCACCTTCGTTGGTTGAAGGCAGGCAAAATGCGTCAGTTCGCGATGGTTGGATTAAACGATGCAAACCAGGCGGTGCACAAGCGTGTGCCAAAACCCACCGAGCCACTGGCAAACCAACGACAGTTGAAGCAGGCGCGACCGGGTAAATTCCCGCTTCCCCAAAGCACCTGCAAAAGAACCCTTGCTCACAGCGCAGGATTGACCATCACTATAAGCAACAAGATATGCAAACTGACTACTTAAGTAAATAGTAGTCTATCTGCTAGGTGGATGCAATGCGTTGTGTTGATTTAAACTTAAAACATGCTTAAGGTTAAGGGGAAAGCGGGCCAATAGCCCGCTTTTTCCCCCCTAGCGGCTTAAGAGTTGATCTACCACATTGCGCAGGAGCAAATCGCGCCCACGCTCGATGGCGGCATCCGCTTCGGATGTGGGGAGCCTCGGGCGCAGCTCCGCCAGCAGGCTCTGGGCACGGGCGACAGTCGGTTGGTCCGAGGCAATGTGGGCCGCAACCAGGCTCGCCAGTTCCAGCGCGGGCACGATCTGCGCCTGCGCCGCTTGCAACGAGGCCAGCCCCAGGATGGCGGTGAGGGCGGTCTTCTGGGCGCGAATATCCATCGCCAGGGCCAGTGCTTCCTGGAAAAAAGCGGCGGCAGTGGTCAGGTTACCTTCCAGGTAGGCTACCATCCCCAGGCTATTGAGGGCAGCCGCACTGCCCCAGCGATAATTAATGAACTGGGCAATCTGGAGGCTTTCTTCGACCTGGGTGCGGGCTGCGGCGTAGTCGCCCAGGCCCACATAGGCCTCCCCCAGTTGTTGCAGCAAGCCCACGCGGCGCTTGGTGGTGTCGCTGTTATCCACCACTTCCAGCGCCAGGGCGCGTTGGAGGTAGCGGGCGGCTTCTTCGTAAGCGCCGCTTTGCAGGCTTTGCTTGCCCGCCAGCGCAGAATACTGCTCCTCGCGTGCATCATCGCCTGCCATGGCCCAGTGATAGGCCAGTGCTGTGGCGTGTTCTGGGGCATGGAGGTACACAATCTCGAGGGCAGTGGCGACCTGCGCGTGCAAACGGGGGCGGTGTTCCTGCGGGATGCTGTTGACCACACCCAGGCGCAATTTGTTATGGGCAAAACGCCAGGTGTCTTCTGCCACTTCCAAAATAGAAGCATTGGCGCAGGTTTGCAGCCAGCGCGCCAGGTCAAACGATTGCCCCTGCGTGTGCTGGATCACCTTCAGGTCAATTTGCCGCCCCTGGGTGGCGGCCACCTGCAACACCGCCAGCACCTCCGCCGGGACGCGGCTCAGGCGGCGCTGGATGATCTGCTCCACACCCCCAGCCAGCACATTCTTGGGTAGCGTGAGGTGTGCGATCTGCTCCAGTTGCCCGGCTTCTTCGGCCAGGGCGTTCATCACCTCGACCAGAAAGAAGATATTCCCCTCGGTTTCGCGCTGGAGGAGCGCCACCAGTTCGGGGTGCGCGCCGGCCTCCCCCAGCATGGCCTGGCTGAGTTCCGCGATGCTGCTGCCATCTAATCGGTTGAGTTTCATTGGCGTCATCTGGGGCAGGCGCGCGGGAAAGTCTGGCTTTTCGTCGTCCGCAAAGGTACCCACGATGAGCAAGGGCAAACGCTCGAACGTGTGACGCAGGCGCTGGAACAACACCAGGCTTTCGCTCCCGGCCCAGTGCAGGTCTTCCATAATCAGCAGCATCGGCTGGCGCTGTTGCGCAAAGAGCTTTTCCAGCACCAGGAGCAAACGCTCCTGAGCAAAGAGCGGGTTCATCTCTGGCGCATCGGGGATGTCCCGATTCAGAAGAACGGACAGGTCTGGGATCAGCGGTTTCAGGATGCTGGCTTCGTCCAGGGTAAGGTCGCTGGTCAGCACCAGCCAGCGGAGCACATTACGCCAGGGCTGGTAGGGTGCCCCACCGACGTTGATGGCCTCACCGCGTAGCACCAGCACCCCCCGCACCAGCGCCAGAACACGCAATTCATCCAGCAAGCGGGACTTCCCCACGCCACTTTCGCCCCCCAGCAGGATCGCCCGGTGCTTGCCTTCCAGGGCTTCATCAAGATATTGGCTGAAGGTCGCCAGTTCGCGGTCGCGCCCAACCAGGCGAGCGGCGCGGATGAAGCTCTCGCGGATGGCGAAGGTCTCTGGAGGGAGCGGCTGGTCAATGGCAGCGCAGAAGGCTTCCAGGGTGGCGCGTGCATCCGGGTAGCGGGCCGCTGGGTCTTTCTCCAGCAGGCGCCCGATCACCTCGCGGATGGCCGGATTGGTGAGCGGCGTGAGGTCCACCGGTTCACGGAGAATACGCCGCACGCTGCGGTGGCGGTCGGGGTCGTCATACAAATAGCGGCCCACAAAAACTTCCCAGGCGATCACCCCCACCGCGTAGAGGTCCGAGGCAACGCTAGGGGGGGCGCCTCGGTAAATCTCCGGGGCGATGTACTCCGGCGTCCCGGCGATCTCGCCCTGGCCCACGTCGGCCATTTTTTCCGTAATAACCGACAGCCCGAAATCCAGCACGCGCACCTGGTCGCCATCGACCAGCACATTTTCGGGCTTTAGGTCGCGGTGGATGACGCCGCGCCGGTGGCAATAGAGGAGTGCCTGCAACAACTGAACCAGCAGGTTAACGCGGGTGGCTGCTGGGAGCGTAAAGGCGGCTTTATACACCGAGCGCGGCGTTTCCAGCAGGTCCATCACGTAATAGGGATAAACGCCCTGGTCAAAGCCATAGTCCAGCACGCTGATCACGTTTGGATGGCGCAACGAACCCAGAATTTTGAACTCCTGCGCGAGCGCCAGGTTGGCATCTTCCTGTGGATCATAGGAGGTGTAACGGAGTTGGCCAGAAGGCACCTGCACCTGCTTGAGCGCGACCTGCTGTTGGCTGAGCCGGTCCAGTGCGCGGAAGACCACCCC
>JAAUUD010000306.1 GCA_012031655.1 Anaerolineae bacterium
ATTGAAAAGATTGAAAATCTGCTAAATCTGTAAAATCTTTGATCATAAATCAGAAAGCGTGCGTTCGATGTTGACCGTGTTTGGATTGGTAAATTTGGGGTTACGGCCGTTGCGCCAACCCTGCCCCTGTTCATACCATTTCAGGGTCAAAGGGGCAACATTTTGTTGCTGCTGGGGCAAGAAAAAAGCCTGCCGGATGATGGTCCGGCAGGCTCTCTTTAGAATGGACCACTCTCGAAGAGTGAGTGGTCCATTCTTGCTAATGAAGGGTGATTAATCGTTTACGGCCGTTGTTGCCAAACTGTCCGTGATTTGCAGTGCCGAGAGCTGAGCCTGGCGCGCGTAATCAATGGCCAGGGCCAGGACGCGGGCGGCTTCTTGCGGGCTGTGGAAGCCGGTGCTGTTCTCCGAGCTGACGAAGTCCCAGCGCAGTTGCGAGGCACGGTGCAGCGCATAGACATTCGCCAGTTCTTCGTCCGTGGCTCCGGCGTTCTTGGCGCCCACGATGGTGTCAATCGCGGCCAGAAGCGCGTTTTCTGTGTCGTGCAGCAGCAAGGCGGTGCGGTTCTGGATGGTGATCACGCGGTCGTAGAGGTCTTCTTCTGAGACGCGGTGGCAGGTCTGGCAGGCGGCGTTGAGGTTCTCCAGCGGGCTACGCACCCAATGGTCCGAAACCTTGACGCTGCCTTCGCGCACGTAGGGCATGTGGCAGTCCGCGCACGAGACGCCCGAGGCGGCGTGCAGGCTGGTCGTCCACATCTCGTATTCGGGGTGCTGCATCTTGAGCATCGGCGCGCCGGTTTCGGCGTGGGTCCAGTCCGTAAAGCCGTAGCTATCGTAGTGGGCTTCGATGTCTTCAATGGTGGTGCCCTGGCTCCAGGGGAAGGTCAGCAGCTTGTTTTCGCCCTGGAAGTAGTATTCCACGTGGCACTGCGCGCAGACGTAGGTACGCATCTCCTGGCGCGAGGCTTCTTCCCAGTTGATGCCTTGGTCCGCCAGCGCGTTGATCAGGCCGGGGCGGGTCAGGCGCAGGGCCATCGTTTCGGGGTCGTGGCAGTCTGCGCACACCGAGCCAAAGTGCAGGTCGTCGCGCAGCTCGTTGTAGGGCGTGCTGTTGAAGGTTTCCCAACCCATTTCTTCGATGAGCTGCGGGGTTTCGCCAGAATGGCAGTTGATGCAGGCGCCCGGCTGACTGACCAACTCAACCCGTAGCGTGTTGGCCTGGTCAATCTGGGAATAATGATGGCCACGGTCTTCGTTGTGGTCGCGGCTAAAGGCATAGCCAGCCCACAGGCGCACCATCGCCGGGAAGCGCTCCAGCTTGCTATACGGCTCCGAGCCGCCGTAGGGCGTCCGGCCATAGTTTTCCCGCGTGCGGCTGAAGGAGTCGTATTGCACCGGGAAGTTGAGGCCCCACACCGCCGGGTCAATCTCGCCTTCGGGAATTTCCACCACCTGGAGCGGGAAGGCGGCTTCTTCTTCCTGGCGGTCATTGATGTTCATCAGCAAGGCAGCCACCGCAAAGGTTAGCCCGATGGTGACCAGCAGCAGCCCCGCCAGGGCAAACAGGCTCAGGTTCGCGATCTTGAACTTCTTCATTGGATGATTTTCCCCCCAAACACAAACTGACCAAGCTTACAAATACGATGATGACCGGCTGGCGCGCCGTTCAGTGGCCCACGTTGCCGTGGCACGCCACGCAATCCAGGGTTTCGGCGTGGGCCGGGTCCGTGACCATCTGGCTCACCACGTTGCTGTGGCATTCAATGCAGTTGGACCGCACGATTTCCGCGTTAAACTCCCGAATCTGGATGTTTTCCGGGTAGTTGCCCAGGGTAAAGGCCAGGCTATGATTCCAGCCGTTGATGGCCTTGGTGGTATATTTGCCAACGGTGTCGTGCGGGGTGTGGCAATCGTTGCAGGTGGCTACGTTCTGGTGGCTGGAGTGGTTCCAGCTATCATATTGCTCCCGCATCACATGGCAGTTGATGCACGCTTCGGGATCGTTGGAAAAATATGAGTCTCCTTTGGCATGGCGAAAGGTGAACAACCCCAGGCCGCCCAGGATACCCACGGCCAGGGTCAGCGTAACAATTAAGGCTTGTTTTTTGTTCATGGCACCCCTGCGCTTCTCACTTTGATTGCAGTGTAGCAGAGCCACCACCGCCGGAAGTTGATCTAAATCAAGGAAGCGGCACGAATGTGACAAAAATCACTTTTCTGACAGAAAGTATGCGCGCTTGCCTGGCTCGAACACCCGTGCTATGCTAGGGTCATCCGCCTACTCTTATGATGCACGCCAGGAGACCGACATGAACAAAACCCAACCCACCGATGACCCTGTGAACGCCTTTCTGGAAGCCATCGAGGACCCGCAAAAAAAGGCTGATAGCCTGGCCCTGGTCGAACTCATGCGCCAGGCCACCGGCCACGAGCCGCGCCTGTGGGGGAACATCGTTGGCTTTGGGCAGTACCACTATAAATATGCCAGCGGGCGCGAGGGAGATGCCTTTCTGGCCGGGTTTGCGCCGCGCAAAGGCAACCTCACGCTGTACATCATGGCCGGGTTCGAGCAATACGACGCGCTGCTGGCCCGGCTGGGCAAGTTCAAAACGGGCAAAGCCTGCTTGTACCTCAAAAAGCTGGCCGATGTGGACATGGACGTGCTGCGCGAGCTGGTTCAGCAGTCCGCCGCGCACATGGTGGCCACCAATCCGCCGCCGGGCTAAGCGATGCCCTCTCAACAGGTGCGCCAGCTTGCGCTATAATCCTGCGTGGTGGAGGGGCCTGGGTGCCCCTCCTGTGCTGTATGCCGGAGCTTAAGCAAGGAGGTGGCACGGTGGCCAGCCCGCGCACTTTTTCCGTAATCATGACCCTGGGCATCAGCCTGGCCTTGCTGGCGCTGAGCGTGCTGGGGACGCTGGGGCCGTTGGAGAACCTGCTACGCTTGCCGCTCAACGCGGCGCAGAACCTCACCGGCACCACCACCAGCGATGTCAACAGTTTTCTGGATACTCTGGCGGAGTTCCAGACCCTGCGCGACCGCAACCGCGAGCTGGAAGTGGCCCTGGCCAGCTACCAGAGCGAACTGGCCGAGCTGCGCGCCTACCGGGCGGACTATGAACGGTTGGCCGCGCTGGTCAATTATGTGGGGCAGACCGGGCAGGAGTGGCGCTACGTCTCCGCCGATGTCATCGGGCGCGATACGTCTGGCATTGTGCGGGCCATTCACATCAACGCGGGCACGCGCAACGGGGTTTCGCTGGGCGACCCCGTCGTGACGGAACTGGGCCTGGTGGGGCGCGTGCGCCAGGTTTCGGCCAATGGGGCGGAGGTCCTGCTGATCAGCGACCGAAACAGCGCGGTCAATGCTCGCGTCCAGAATGCCACGCAAGAGCGCGGCCTGGTGCGGGGGAGCGTTTCCGGCGAGGTCACGCTCGATTTTGTGGACGTGAATGGCCAGTTGGCGGAAGGGCAACAGGTTTTTACCTCCGGCGAAACGCAGAATTTCCCGCCCAATCTGTTGCTGGGGCAGGTCCAGAACGTGCGCCTGTCGTCTAATGAGCTTTTCCGGCAGGCGACGGTCGAAAGCCTGGTCGATTTTGAAAACCTTGAGATCGTGCTGGTGATCACCAACTGGGAGCCGGTCAACGTGGACGTCTTTGCGGAGCCAGCAGCCGAGGCAGCAGCCCCGTAAATGGTCGTTTATGTGGTTGGTCTGCTGTTGCTGAGCGTGGCGGCGGTGCTGGACGCCAGCGTGCTGAGCTTCTTCCGCATCGCGAACGGTCAGCCAAGCCTGGTCCTGTTGCTGGTGGTGGCCTGGGGGCTGCTGAATGACCTGGCCGATGGGCTGCCCTGGGCGCTCATCGGCGGCATCCTGGCGGACCTGGTTTCCGTGACGCCGACGGGCACCAGCAGCCTGGCCTTTACGCTGAGCCTGGCGCTGTTCGCCAGTGTGTTTGGGCAGGTGGGGCGCCGCAACCTGTTGATCCCGCCGTTGGCGGTCGGCATCGCCACCGCCCTATGGCATGCGGTGATTTTGCTGGTGCTCACCGTGATGGGCATGGGCGTGCCCGTGGACCAGGCTTTCATCACCTGGACGCTGCCCAGCCTGATCTTTAATGCGGTGGCGATGCTGGTGGTCTTTCGGGTGATGGGCGGCATCCTGGCGTTGCTGGCCCCGCCGCAGGTCCGGTTGTGAGCCTGGCGGCAAGCCTGCGCGGGGTGCTGTTGCTGGTGCTGCTGCTGGGGGTTGCGGCGCATCTTTTGCCCTCACGGCATGTCCGCTGGATGGCTGACGATTATTGCTACGCCTACCGCGCCGAGCGCGATGGCCCCTGGGGAGCCACCCAATCCTGGTACGAAACCTGGAGCGGGCGCTATAGCTATAGCTACCTGGCCAGCGCGGTTGCCCTGCAAGGGGCCGAAGCGGCGGGCGGGTTGCCGGGCGGCGGTGTAGGCGGCGGGGTCGTGCCTGCCGTGGGGATAATCAAACGCTGGCCGACGAAGATCAGGTTGACATTGATAAACAGGCCTTCGTTAGAGAAAGCGTCACCATTCGCAAAGAGACCGATCGCGAACTTGTACGGGCCAAAGAAGAGATCCGCCGCGAGGAACTCGACATTGACACCCAGGGCAACCCAACGTCAGCCA
>JAAUUD010000307.1 GCA_012031655.1 Anaerolineae bacterium
CAGGAATTGCTGCGTGCCCAGGCCAAGCAAGCCCTGCCACCCCCCGACCCACCCGACGAGGACTAGCCCGGCGTGTATTCGCCCTACGAAGAACCCTACCAACCCCCCAAGCCCAAGCGCGGCCTGCCAGACTACGACACGCCGCCCCCGGCGCCGCCCAACCGGGGCTGGTTTTGTGTGGGTGTGCTCAGCACCGCCATGCTGGGCTTTCTGGTGCTGGCGTTGGTGCTCATCCTAGGGGGGCAAGCCCTGCTGGATGACCTGACCGACCAGGACCAGCAAGAGCTGGAAGGCACGCGCATTGTGCTGGAACAACTGGCGACCGGCCTGGCGGAAATTGCGCTGGTGCTCACGCAGGACGCGCTAACCCCCACGCCCACCCTCACGCTCACGCCTTCAGACACGCCCACCGCCACCCTCACCGCCACCCTCACCGCGACCGCCACGCCTTCGCCTACGGCCACCTTCACGGCCACCGCCAGCCTCACGCCCACCGCCACCATGACGCCCTCGCCAACGCCCCTGCCCAACTTCGAAGTTGAGCAAAGGGGAGGCAATATCCCCGGATTTCTCGATGGGCAGGTTCGTTGCAACCCAGAAGGAACGGAGTTTACTTTCACCTTTGGGGCTTCGACCCCGCGTGACTATGCCAGGTTTCGGCTTGAAGTCTATATTGATGGTGGAGAAGGGCAGTTTACTTCACTCGTACCGGATACGCTGGAAAGCCCCGCCCAGGAGCGGGTATTTGGTTTTGTCCTCGTGGAATTTGGCACCGAACGCACATTTTCCCTGAATGGGCTATCACCTGAAGCTGCAATAGAAGAACTGCGGGAAAACATGGTCAGAGGTGGACAACAACACAATAGCCAGATTGCATTCGAATGGCGGGATCGCCTGGAGCAGTCGGGTTTCGAGATTAGATTCCTAACTGAACATGATCCCAGCGCTGAGGTTTACCTTAATTTGACCTGGACGCAGGCGGACAACCAAACCGAAAGGGTTTTTGGGCGCATCCCCTTGTGCTAGTGGAAGGCGGCGTCGGCCTCGCTCATCTCCAGCAGGCTCCAACCGCAGTCCGCGCAACCGACCAGATGCCCATCCCGCGAGAGTTGCTGCGCTGCCGGGCGGCACTTCAGGCGGGTGGCGTTGGGGCAGCGCGAAAAACGGGCGTCGTTGCGCGTCACTTTGTCAAAAAGCACCAGCAGGTGGCTATCTGAGAGCGCGTTCAGGCGGCCCGGCGTGCCCAACCCGCGTAACGCACGGATCAACAAAAAACGCATGACCATCAGCAGGTTATCGGTGCGGTTGCGTTCGCGCTCCAACTCCGCGATTTGCCCCTGGAGCACCGCAATTTTCAGTTCCAGCTCATATTCCCGCAGGCCAGGAGGGGGGTCTGTCTCGGTCATGGCCAAACATCCTGCAATTATTGATCAACGAAGCCTGGCTTTTGTGTTAAATCGTAACCTTTTTCTAACCTGGCGTCAATCAGGCGCGCTGGCGGGCCGCTGGTGCGCTGGGGTTGGGCAGGCGCCGTGGATGTGTGCGGCTGGCCTGCTGCTGCAAGGCGTTCGCCGGGCGCGGCATAGGGGGGGCTGGCGGGGTGGGTGTATGCTAGGGCTGGTTCAAGTCAACCTGAGGAGACCATATGCAGCCTGCACTGCCTGCCCTATCAGAGCCAGCCTTGCCCCAACCCGCCAGAAGCCTGCGTCGCGGCGGGCGCTGGTGGGGTCGGCTGGGGTTGGCCACCCTGGATTTGGCGCTGGTTGGCCTGGCGCTGTATGCGCTGTTGCGGCTGGCATTGGGCAACGACTGGTGGGTGTTGCGGGCAGGTGGGACTTTTGCCCACTGGGGGCTGTTGCCCGCGTTGCTGCTGGTGCCGCTGCCTTTTCTGCGGCGGCGCTGGGCGCTGGCCCCGGTGGCGCTGTTCAGCGCGGTAGCTTACCTGAGCTGGTTCGGCGGGTTGTGGCTGCCCAAAAACCCGGGCCTACCCGCCGAAGCGCCCGCGCTCACGGTGATGACCTTCAACATCGCCAGCTATCGCAGCGACCCGGAGCGCCTGGTGGCGGCTATCCGTACGGCGGATGCGGATGTGGTGGCCATGCAGGAGGTCAGCCAGGGCCACGCCGCCGAACTGGACCGCCACCTGGCCGAGCGCTATCCGCATCGCGTGTTTTTGCCGGATCCGCTTAACACTGTGACGGGCAAGGCGTTGCTCAGCCGCTATCCCATCACGCGGACCGAGACCTTCGTCGTGCCCTGGAACCCGTCCCTGAGCCTGGAAGCCTGGCTGGATGTGGAAGGGCAGCCGCTGCAACTGCTGAACATCCATCCGCCGCCGCCGCTGATCAACGCGCAGGGCGAGCTGTTCGGGCATCACTTCACCACCGAGACGATCCTGGCGGAAGCCCTGGCCCGCTTGGACCCAGACGTGCCCAGTATCATCGCCTGCGATTGCAACCTGACCGACCAGCACCCGCCCTATGCCCTGCTGGAAGCGGCGGGCCTGCGCGATGCCTGGCGCCAGAACGGCTGGGGCTTCGGGAACAGCTTTCCGGCGGGGTGGCCGCTCATCCGCATTGATTACCTGTGGGCAGATAGCCTGGTGCGCCTGGGCGCGGTGCAGGTGCTGGATGGCGGCTCGTCTGACCACCGCCCGGTCCGGGCCGAGGTGGCGCTTTTGGGCGGTTGAGCGCCTTTTCCCCCAAAAATTGGGGGGAGGCTCCCTCTGCGGGGAGCGGGTGGCTCGGCTATAATGCCGCCCGTTCACCTTGAGTTGGGGCCTCTTCCCCCAGAAAGTATCCTGAACCGTGTTTCAAGATGGTGTGTTGATCCTGCTAGGGCTGGTTGCATTAGTGGTTGGCGCAAGCTGGTTGGTGAAGGGCGCGGCGCGCATCGCGCAGGCGTTCGGGGTGTCGCCGCTGGTCATTGGCCTGACGGTGGTGGCCTTTGGCACCTCGGCGCCGGAACTGGTGGTGAGCGTGAGCGCTGCCCTGCGCGATGCCAGCGACATCGCCGTGGGCAACGTCGTTGGCTCGAATATCTTTAATATTGCGGTGGTGCTGGGCGTTTCGGCGCTGCTCTATCCGGTGAGGGTGGATAGCGTGGTGCTGCGGCGGGACATCCCGCTGATGATCGGCGTTTCGGTGGCGCTGTGGCTGGTTATTCTGGATGGCGAACTGAGCCGCCTGGAAGGGATGCTCTTTGTGGCGGGGCTGTTTATTTACACTGCCTGGTTGCTGCGCGCCAGCGGCCCTGGGGACCCGCTAGCGGATTCGTCCGCCAGCGAAGTGGGGGCGTTGCTGGCCACCAGGTCCAACCTGTCGCTGGAGTTTGGGCGGGCGGCGCTGGGTGTGGGTGGGCTGGTGCTGGGCGCCAACCTGATGATCGAGGGCGCGGTGGGCATCGCGCGCGGCTTCGGCGTGAGCGAACTGGTCATCGGGCTGACGCTGGTGGCGGGCGGGACCTCCCTGCCAGAGCTGGCGACCTCTGCTGTGGCTGCGCTGCGCAAAGAAAGCGACATCGCCGTGGGCAATGTGGTGGGGTCCAACCTGTTTAACATCCTGTGGATCCTGGGCCTTTCCTCGGTGATCCGCCCGATCGCGGTGGCGGAGAACGTGGTGAACATCGACGCGCTGGTGATGATCGCGGTGGCGTTATTGCTGGTGCCCTTTGCGCTGCGCCAGCAGTTGGGCCGCCCGGTGGGGGTGTTGTTCGGTGGCGGTTTACGTGGGCTACACCGTGTACCTCATCGCTCGCGAGAGGCACGTAGGGCCGGGTGGGGCGGGCGTCAGGTGGGCGCGGGCCGGGCCACGGGCAGGCTCGGCGCGGGTCGGGCTATCATGGGGGCATTGGATGGAGAAAATATTTGAGGAATGCCCATGAAGCCCTTGTTGCTGGCCCTGTCCCTTTTGCTGAGCCTGCTTAGCCCGCTGGGCGCGCTGGCCCAGGGTGCAACCCCCGCCCCGACCGTGCCAGGTGCCGTGCTGAGCAGCGATTACGTGAACCTGGTTTCGGTCAATAACCTGAATGCCATCACGCGCCGCTTTTATGACCGCGAGGTGCCCGCCGCCCAATTTCCGGTGGAGGAATATCGGCTGACCTTCACCAGCCAGGCCGCCAACGGTCACCCAGAGACGGTGGTGGCGCAGCTTTTTGTGCCGCGCCCAGAGGACCCCGCCGAATTGCCGATTTATGTGCTGGGCGCGGGGACGACCGGCCTCAGCGAGCAGTGCGCCGCCTCCCAGGAGCGACCCGCCGTGCAAAGCTGGGGCAACTACCGCGCCTATCTGCTGACCCACGCCGCGCAGGGCTTCATTACCATCATGCCAGACTACCAGGGCATGAACCACCCGGAGCGCATCCAGCCCTACTACGTGGCCGAGATGCAGGGCCGCGTGGCGCTGGATGCTGCCCGCGCCGTGCAGGACTTTTTTGAGCAGCGCCTCTACCGGGCCGAAAACCCCGTGCGGCCCCAACCGGCGGTGTTCATCGGCGGCTATTCGCAGGGCGGCACCACCATTTTTGGCGCACGCGACATCCAGCCAGACTACGCGCCGGACGTGCCGCTGGCCGGGTTGATTGGCTATGGCGCCGTGCGTGATCAGATCAGCCACATGATCACCCCGCCC
>JAAUUD010000308.1 GCA_012031655.1 Anaerolineae bacterium
GGTTTTGCTTGGGGTAAGCCTAGAGGATTTGGTATCACACCTCCGGAGGAAGGCGGTTTTTGTCGAAATCCTTGCACTAAGGTTTGAATCGTCAGGGCGAGCAAGCCCACTGCCGCCATCGCGAAGACGAAGGTTGCCATTGCACTAGCTCCCACCACTAGAGTACGCACGGCGGAGGCAATGCTGACAGCGATCGCCTTGGTGGATTGAATCGGTTTCTGGGCGTAGGTCGTGGCAATGGCGCTGGTCAGCCAATAGCCCCCATAGGCAAGGGCACTGGCGATCGCCGACCCCAGAATGCTCTTCCAAATGGGGGTGGGTGAAGGTGTGGGATTGCTGGAGTTACTCACGGTCGGCTACCTGAATGCCTGTTGTTATACATTTTGCCACCCAAAAGTCCAAATCCGGATCGTCCATTGCTTCGGCGGCGGTTTCACGAATTTGGCGAGCCTGTTCCCGGCTTTCTGCCAGGGCAAACACCGTGGGTCCCGAACCGGACATCATTGCTCCCAGGGATCCTGCCTGGGTGAGAACATCCCGCAATTCTGCCACCTTGGGATAGGCGGGCAGCACCACCCGTTCCAGATCGTTGCGCAGACTTTCGGCTATTTGTCGTACATCCCGCATGGCGATCGCAGCGATGGCAGTGTCGGAGTGAAACCGACTGCGGCGATCGCCCATGTTCTCATCGGGATTGGCATAGGTCGCGCCAAACTGCTCCCGATAGGTGCGGTACGCCCATCCGGTGGACACCTCCAGGATTGGCGAAACTTTGCCAGCACCACATATAGGTAATCAATATCCTGCAAGGGCGAAATGCGATCGCCCCGCCCCGTCGCCAAACAGCACGCAAGTGGCGCGGTCGCCCAATCGAGAATCCGGCTAAAGGTCTCCGCCCCGATCACCAGCGCCCGCCGCGCCATCCCGGTGCGCAGCAGCGAATCGGCGGTCGCCAGCGCATAAAGAAAAGCCCGAGCACACCGCCGCCACATCAAAGGCAATGCCGCCATTGCAGCCCAGCGCGTGCTGAACCTTGGTGGCGGTGGCGGGGAAGGTGTTGTCGGGCGTGGCGGTGGCGAGCACGATGAGGTCGATCGTGCGGGCCTCGATCCCGGCATCGGCCAGCGCCGCGCGGGCGGCGGCTTCATCTTCAAAAGGGAGGAAGGTGGTTGGGTCGGGGTCGCCAAAGGGTTGCGCTTCCAGCCCGGCGAGCACGCCGCTGGCATCCACCCAACCCACGCGGCGCAGGTCAGAGACATCATCCGACTCTGAGCCCAGCAGAAACCCCACATACATCGACCCCACGGTGATCAGCGGCACGATGAACGCCGCAAAAAGGAAGGCTTTGCGCTTGAGGTTATATAGATATTCGTAGCGCAGGATGAGCGCGATCTTCCGCCAGCTCATGTGCGCACCTCGGGCGCGGCACCCTCGCCCACCACCCGGATGAAGATTTCTGCCAGGCCCGGCAGGGCACGCTCGAAGCGCTCTACGCGGTAATCGCCATCGGCCAGCGCCCGCATGATCTGGTCGGGTTCGGTCTGGGCATCCAGAAAGAGCGTATAGGTGTCGCGGCGGCCATTTTCCACGCGGGTCACGCCCGGCAGGCGGCTAAAGTCTCCCTGGCCCACCACCTCCACGGCGCGGCTGGCGTAGTCGTTGCGGACGGTGTTCACCGGGCCATAGACCACACGCTGCCCCCGGTTGATCATCAACACACGCTCGGCCATTTCTTCAACCTGGTGCATCTGGTGGGTGGACATGATGATGGCGCGGCCCTCGCCTTTCATCTCGTACACCAGGTCGCTGAGCACCTGCGTATTGACCGGGTCCAGCCCGCTAAAGGGCTCATCGACGATCAACAGGCGGGGCTCGTGCAGGATGGTGGCCACAAACTGCACCTTCTGGGCCATCCCTTTAGAGAGCGCAGTCACCTTCTTTTTGAGGTACTCGCCCAGGTCCAGCCGTTCGAGCCAGTGGGTGGCCTTCTGGCGGGCATCGCGGCGGCTCATGCCCTTGAGTTGCCCCAGGTACACCAGCATATCCAGCAGATTGACGTTTTTGTACAGGCCGCGTTCTTCCGGCAGGTAGCCGATTTTATCCTTCGCGGCGGCGTTGATCGGCTCGCCAAACACGCGAATCTGCCCGGTGTCGGGCTTCAGGATGTCCAGGATCATGCGAAGCATAGTGGACTTCCCGGCGCCATTCGGCCCGATGACAGCAAAGATTTCACCATAGCGCACGTCAAAGCGCATGTCATCCACGGCCTTGAAGCTGCCGTAGGATTTACTCACGTCCTGTACCAGGACGGCGGTTTCTGGCATGGCAAACGGTCCTTTCTGGCTCATTGATCGCAGGGATTTTAACAAAAAGGCCCGCTAACGGGCATTCGCCAGGTGGCTTATCCGACTGGGGGAAGCTGCCTTAGGCCCGCCCGCCCGGGATGGGCAGCAGGCGCGGCAGGCCATCGTGCTCGTAGCGGGCCAGTTGGGCGGCATCCAGGTGGCGCCCCTGCCAGGTGGTGAGGCCCAGCAGTTCCAGGGCGGGCTTCACCGGTTGGTTATCCGTGCAGACCAGGCCCACGCCCGGTTCCGCCTCGAAGTCCGCCAGCATGAGCGCAAGTTTTTCCGGCAGCCTGGCCAGGAAGTCCGCCAGATCGGGTTGGGCGTTATAGGTGCACAGCGCCACCGAAGCCGTAAGCCTGCTCGTGGCCGGGATGATACCGCAAACCGGGCCGGCTTTCCAAGCACCTCCCCGGCAGATAACCCAAAACAAAGCTTGGGATAAGCGGGTATATCCCAATTTTATCCCAGGTCAGCGCCGCTCAGAGCACTTGCGCCTTGCTCACCTGCCCCAGGTCCACCCGCTGAACGGCGGGCAGGCCCGGCTACGCCGTCGGGACCAGGCAATCCGCCAGGACTGCTCGCAGCGTCTCCGCCTCTACCCAGCGCGCCAGAAAGTGCACCGCGCCGGGCTGGGCCGCCGCGTGCATGGCTTCTTCGCCCGTGCCCAGCAGCAGGACCGGCAACCAATGCCAGGTGGGGTCGGCGTGCAGCTCCGCTAAAAAGGCATCCACCGCCGCCGCACCGATCTTCAGGTCGATGACCAACAAGCGCGGCAGGCCCCCGGCCCGCAGGTAGAGCACGGCTTCGGCCAGGCTGCGCGCCAGCACCCAGCGGTAGTGCGGTTGTGCGGCGATGACTATCTGCTCCGCACTGCGCCAGTGTTCGTGCCCGATGATGAGGATATCTGTGCTTGGCATGGCGGCTTTCCTTCCGTCTCGTTATAGATCGTCGCCGTTATATTACGCTTCGTAACTATTGTACGATGGCGCGGTGGCCGGGTCAACCTGGCCAGAGAGGTTATTTGCGCGGGTCTAGCAAACCGATTAGTTTGTGGCAGCGCTCACTACGCCGTGCTTTTTTGTTCAAAAACACTGGCGGAGCGTTTTTTCGGGCGCCGATCCGTTGACCGCCGCGCCGCCCTCTGTTACGATTAGGGCATGTGCACGTAAGAGGCGTAATATATCGAACCATGGCCAACGAACGCGATCTCACCACCCTGGAATATGTGGTGCTGGGCCTCATCAGCCTGGAGCCGCAGTCCGGCTATAGCATCATCAACTACTTTTCGCCGCGTGGCATCTTTAGCTGGAACGCCAGCCCCGGCTCCATCTACCCCATCCTCAAGCGCCTGGAAAACCAGGAGTACCTGCTGGGCACGCTGGAAGCCGAACACGAAGCCCGCCCGCGCAAGGTCTATAACCTGACCGCGCCGGGCGGTGCTGTGCTGGATGCCTGGCTGCGTGAGGTGCCCAAAATGCAGCCGCTCTTTGAGCAGCGCGAAATCGGGCTATGGCGTTTTACCTTTATGGAAGGGCGCCTGAGCGTGCCAGAAGTGATGCAATGGATCGACAACTACCTGGATGCCATCCGCGCCTATGACTTTGGCTTCCGCTTCTACCAGAGCGGCACGCTCGAAGCCGGGCGGGAGCTGGGCCTGAACACCATCCACCGCCAACTGTTGCTGGAACACACCCTGATTGAACTCAACGGGCTGCGAACCTGGCTGGAAATGGCCAGGGCGCGGCTGGTGCACCACGCCCTGCAAACGGGCGAACATCCAGCGGTCTCCGCAGAGGACTAGCTGCCGCACTCCGGGTTGGCCAGCGGGCACAGATAGGCATCGCCAGGGACGCCCTCCGAAGCCCAGCCTTCGATGCTGGTTTCCAGGTCGCGCACCAGCCAGCGCCAGGTGTTGCCGTTATAGCCGCAGACCGGCCCGCCCAGGATCAGCAGGCGGGTGTTGTCGCCCACGCGGGCCAGGATATCAGCGGCGTTGATGGCCCCCTCTGGCGAGCCGGTGATCTGCAAGCGCCCGCCTGCGTTAAAATCCACCTGCACCGCATCCCCCACCTGAAAGCTTGTTTCTGGCGCGCCGGGGCAGCGGTCGTCCGTGTAGTTTTGCAGCGGGGAACTCTGCGGCACCATAAAGTAGGTCGTGGCGTCCCCTTCGGCTGTCCAGCCCACCATGCCGTTATACTCCACCTGCCAATAGACAAAGCCACTGGCGCAGGTCGGCCCGGCCAGCACCCGCACCTGCGCCCCACCGGGGATTTG
>JAAUUD010000309.1 GCA_012031655.1 Anaerolineae bacterium
GGCAAAAGGGGCAGCCTGGGGCGGCTGCCCAGGCGGGCCAGCGTCCCATCCGCCAGGTCGAGCGCATAGAGGCTGCTGGCGTCTGCCTCTGGCGTGATGAGTCCATCCTGGGTGGTGTCTGTGAAGGCGGCAAACAGCGCGATGCCCGTTAGCGGCGGGCCAGGGGTGGGCGATTGGGCGGCGGCGCTGCCCAGACAGAGCATGGCAAGGCACAGGGCCAGGAATTTTTTGTGCATAGGGCCGAGTATAGCGGCAGGGGTGGCCCGACGGCAAAAATGCCCCACCCCGCAGGTGCAGTGGGGGCGCGTTCCGCATAAAATAAGGGATAAGCAGGTCTGGAGGAAGGTGCAAAAATGGCTAAAAAGCGGTTTCAAATGCGCTCATCCGCGATTGGATCGAGCGGCCTTTGGTGGTGGTCTACGAGTTCGGCAACATGGAGCATGATACCCTGGCCCACTGGTCAGAGGATATTCAGTCCGTGCTCAGCGCCTGGCAGGAGGCCGAACCCTTCCGCGCCCTGCTGGACTTCACCCCGATTCGCATGGTGGACATCAACCCCGTGCTGGAAGGCTTCGTGGTGGAGACCTCCTCGTTGCGGCCCTTTTTGATGGGCCGGATGGCGGTTGTGCTGGCAGAAGGCCCCTACACCGAGCAGGCTGTCAAACGCTTTTTGACGCTGCTGGCGCGCGATGTGGGCATGCGAGAGCGCGAAATCTTCACGGACCGGGCCGGGGCGCTGGTCTGGCTGGATGGCGCGCACCTCTAGCCGCTTCACTCCAGGTCAAACAGGGGCCGGGTTTGGGGGAGTTCGTCCTTCACACGCTCGGCCCGCTTAAAAGGATGCCGCCGTGGAGGGGTGTTTGGTTTTTCATCCGCCAGCAGTTGCTCCAGGGTCATGATCTGCAAACGCGGGTAGCGCTTGCCCCACAGTGGCGAGTCATATTCCCCCGCGCTCAACGCCTCGGTGATCATATCCCGCGTGGGCGGTTCCAGCGTGATGAAGATGCCCTGCGCGGCGCCTTCGCGCTCCACGGTCCCGGCCAGGTCTCGAATATCGCCGCTTTTGACCTTGCCAGACTTGACCTGCACCAGCACGCGTTGCGGGCGGTCTGCTTTTTCACCATCAAAGAAGGTCAGCAGGCCATCAATCCCGCGATCTTTGCCTTTTTTTCCCTTCGCGGCTGGCGGGTTCGCCGCCCAGGGGTTGGGCCTGCAACAGCGAAAGCGCCCAGAACTGGAACTGGTAGCGGTTTTCCTGGGCTAGCTGGCGGGCGCCTTCCAGGTCGGCGGGTTCGCCCAGCACGGCGTAATCGGCTTTGGGGGTGAGTTCGAACATATCCTGCAACCGATACTTCATCAGGGCGACGCTCAGGTGCGTGATGTCGATCCCTACCCAGGCGCGGCCCAGCTTTTGCGCGGCGGCCAGGGCCGTGCCGCAACCGCAGAAGGGGTCCAGCACCACATCGCCGGGGTTGCTGCTCAGGCTGATGATGCGCTCCAGCAGGGGCAGCGGCTTCTGCGTGGGGTAGCCCAGGCGTTCGCGGGCCTGCGAGTTGATGGGCGCAATATCGGTCCAGACGTGTTGAGCACCTGACCAGGCATCTCGTTGAGATAGCGCTTTAACCGTGGGCGTTTGCTGAGATCGCTCGGATACCAGATGCGGCCTTCAGAGTCCAGTTGTTGCATGGTTTCCTGGCTATAGCGCCAGCCTTTTTCTGGCGGGGCATAGCCCTTCCAGGGGTAGGTCAGGTTGGGGCGCTTGTTGGGGCTGGTCATGTTGTCAAGTGCATAAGGACCGCGCCCATCGCCGTCATCATAGCGATACTTGGTTCTGATATATTTGGGTTCGTGGCTGGCTGCAACAACGTTCCAGGTAAAGTCGTCGCCTTTGGTGTAGAACAGAATGACATCGGCAACATTGGCCAGACGTCGGCGGGCATCGCTGTGGGTGGAAGTCCGCTTCCAGGTGATCTGGTTCCGAAAGTTGAGCGGGGTAAAGAGCGCATCCAGCACCATCTTAAGGTAGTGGCTGGCGGTGGGGTCGCAGTGCAGGTAAAGCGAGCCATTGGGTTTGAGCACGCGGTAGAGTTCCACCAGGCGGGCGGTCATCATCACCAGATAGGCCATCATCTGGTTACGGCCTATCGTGGGCATCATCGCTTCCATCATGCGGGAAACCCGCTCTGGCCCTGCGCTGACCAGGTCGCGCCAGGTGGCTTCGGCCACCGGCCCCCAGTGCCAGGTATCCAGAAACGCCGTAATCTGCGCGGCGGATTCTGCACCGGCTTCGTCCTTAAACAGAACATTGTAGTTGCGGGCGCTGTTGAAGGGGGGGGTCCAGGTAGATGAGGTCTACGCTGGCAGGGGGGAGGTGTTGGCGCAGGACGGTCAGGTTATCGCCGTAGAAAAGCTGGTTCATGCCGGGCCTCTTGCTTGGGTTCTGCGTGCGGCCTTAGTATACCATAGCGGGTGCAGCGGGGGGCAGCGGCCACCCCCGCCAGCCGAACCCGCGCCTAAAATGCGGCGGGCACAAATTGCCAGGCGTCTGCTGGGCCCTGGCGCACAGCGTAGCCCCACCCCGGGAAGGGGAAGTGATAGCCAAAAATCGGGATGCGCTCATCGGAGGCGCGGCCCAGCAGGGCTTTGCGGCTCTCCACCGCCTGCACCGGGTCGCCATCAAAGCCTGCGTGCCACTCTGGGTTGGGCAGCGATGCATAGGCGCTCAGGGCGGCATCGACCCCGTGAAGCAGTTGGTTGCCTTCGGAGTTGAGCAGGAACGACATATGGCCGGGGGGTGTGGCCGTGCGTGGCGATGGCCTGCACGCCGCTCACCACTTCGTCTTCGGCGTTGTAGAAGGCCACTTGCTCGGCATCCAGCGCGGGTTGGAGCTTGGCCACCGCGCCCCCGACCACATCTGCCGGGGCGTTCTGCAAAAAGTCGTATTCCGGCTGCGGGAAGAAGACCTGCGCGTTGGGGAAGGTCAGCACGCCGTCGGTGCTCAGGCCGTTGATGTGGTCCGGGTGCCAGTGCGACATCACCACCTGGGTGACGCCCGCCGCGCCGATGCCCAGCGCCTCCAAAGTGGGCACCAGCTTGCCCGCGCCCACGCCATTCCCCGTGTCAAAGACCGCCACGCGGTCCCCGTCCACCAGCACCAGGCTAAGCACAGAAGCGGTGACCGTGCCTTCGGCGCTCACCGGGATGAGCAGGCTCTCAAACTGGGCGTTGATGTCTTCTGGGGCGGCGTTGGCGCCAAAATGGTGATGGGCAGCGGAAAGGCCGAGTCGCTGATGGCGATGAGGTCCAGCGCGCCCAGGCGAAAGCGGTAGTAGGCGGCCACTGCATCCTGCGTTGGGGCGGTCTGGGCGGCGGCCTGCCTTAGCCCAGGCAGGCGCACCAGCCCGGCGCCCAGCGCACCCAGCCCCACCCCACGCAGAAGATCACGGCGAGAAAGCGTCATGGTTCGATGTCCTCGTAACAGCGTGCAATTGGCGATATGCCGAGCCTAGCACAGCGCCGCGCCGGGCGGCCTAAACGCTCAGTATTTGCTTATGTTGCGTGTTTAGGGGGGGAGATGAAGCGCCGCCGGGCGCAGCACACAGGCCACCCCGGCGGCAGGTCAAACGAGGTTGCGCGCGGGCTATTCGCGGTCCGGCGCCAGTTCGCCCGTGCTGGGCGGCAGCAGTTCGCCAAACAGCGTGGCATACAGGAGGCGGTAGACATCGGTGCTATCCAAGCGGGCGCTGAACTCCGTCAGCATCAGCGCCGCGTTGAGGCCAGCGGCGCGTGCCACAATGCCACCCGCCACATCTTCGGGGCCAGGCCAGCCAATGGCAAAGTCCATCTGGGTGCCCAGCGCGTCCGGCTCCGCCAGGAAGGGCGCGGTGCCCTGGCCCTCGAGGCCATCCAGCGGAAAGCCAAAGTCGCGGCTACGGTCAACGCCGGTCGGGTTGCCGCTGCTGGTGCTCACCATCCCGGCGCTATCCGTGGGCGCGGGGGAGAAGACCTGCGGCGCGCCGCCGTCGCTGTCCGCCGTGGTGATGAGCAGGGTGTTCGGGTTTTCCGCCAGGAAGTCCAGCGCCACGCCGATCATATCATCCGCGTGCCGCACCGCGTTCAGCATGCCGATGGCGTTGGCGTTGTTGGGCAGGTTATCGGTGCTTTCCACTTCCGCCACCAAAAGAAGGGCAGCCCGGCCTGTTCGGCACGGCGGCTCAGGATGAGCAGCGCCATCTCCATCATTTCGGCCACGGTGGGCGGGTTGTAGCCCGGCGTCTCTGGCAGGCCACCCCACAGATGATGCGGCCTGCTTTGCTGCCGCTCAGCGTGTCGTCCACCAGCCCGGCAGCGATGAGGGTTTCTTCTGGCTCGTCGTTGAAGAGGTCATCAGCGGCAAACAGGCCCAGCACCTGGGGCGCCAGGCTTTCATCGGCCCGCAGTTCGGCCAGCAGCGCGTCGAACTCAGCGCGGGTGCGGATGACGGTATAGCCCAGCTCCTGCGCTTCGATGATCAGGTTGCGGTCGTCGCCGCGAATGGGGCCCAGGCCATTGATGGGGTCCGTGTGGACGGCACATTCTGGCGTAACTTCGCCTGCGCAGGGGGGTATTGCTGG
>JAAUUD010000310.1 GCA_012031655.1 Anaerolineae bacterium
TTGCCGGCGGCGCACAGGTGCGGCTGCCCTGCAGAGCCGGGACCTCGGCCCCCTCCACATCCACCTTGATGAACTGCGGCACACGGCCCAACTGCTGGCACAACCCATCGACCGTGAGTGTGGGGATGGTGATGGCCTGGTTCGGCGCAAAGGCGTCTTTCTCGTGCTGGCGATAGAGGCTGCCGCGTGTGCTGGTCTGGTCTGTGTAGAACTGGACCTGCCGCCCGGCTTCTGCGCCTGCAAAGCCCGCCACAAAGCGCGCCCGCAGGCTCTCGCCGTTCAAGATGAGGTGCTCTGCGGCCAGGGCCAGCGCGCGCGGATTGGCCTCCACCAGCACCACTTCCTGCACCGCAGGCGCCTGGAGCATCCAGAGCGCGGTATAGCCGGTGTTCGCGCCCAGGTCAAAGATCAGCGCGGCGGCCTCTGCACAGGCGCGCATCCAGGCGGCGTCCGGGGGCAGGCCCTCGGTCACTACATAGGTTCGCCATTGATAGGTGCGCTCCCCAATGGGCTGAAGGGCGAGCGGCGGCGGGGCCTCGAAGCGCTGGCGCAGGTAGGTGTTGGCTTTGCGGCGCAGCAGTTGCCAGGTCGAAAGGCCCTCGTCGCCACGATAGCGCTTGAGCATGCTTAGGCGTCTCCAGGTTCCAGCAGGGGGTCAATAAAAAAGCCGCGCCCGGTTTTTTGCCCAGGTGCCCGGCACGCACTTTTTGCTTGAGCAAAGGCGCGGGGTGGTGGACTTGCGGGCCGTAGTAATCGGCCAGGCCCGTTAGCACGCCCAGCACCACATCCAGGCCAATCTCATCTGCCCAGCGCAGCGGCCCCCGGGGGGCGTGCAGGCTCAGCTCCACCGCCTGGTCGATGATCTCCGCGCTGGCGAGTTGGCTATCCAGCACATAAATGGCCTGGTTGATGAGCGTAAACAGCACCCGCGCCCGCACCAGCCCCGGCGCATCTGGCACGCGGATCACTTCGCAGCCCAGGTTTTCCAGAAATTCGCGGGCCAGGGCGGCGCTCTGGAAGTTGGCTTGCAACGCGGGCGCAAACTCCACCGCCCCAGGCAGCTCCAGGTCCACCGGGGGCAGCAGGCCAAAGCCAATCACCCGTTGAGGGTGGTTGCACCAACTGGCGACCTCGGTGGCGCTGGCCACCAGGCAATTACTGAGCACCGGGACGCGCTCGCGCAGGTTGGCCTCCACACCTTCCACCAGCCAATGCTTGGTCGTGGCGCTTTCGTTGAGGCTTTCCACAAACAGGTCGCAGCGGGTGGCATCCTGCACCATCTGGGTGACGGTTTCGGCGGCTTCCAGGTCATCAATTGAATAGAGGTCCACGCGGCAGCCAGACCGCTCCGCCAGCGCGGCCAGGGCATCCACAAAAGGCGCTTCTCCGGCAATCAACACGCGTCTAATCATCGTAGGTGTAAAAGCCCTGGCCGCTCTTGCGGCCTAGTGCACCTGCCTGCACCCGCTGGCGATGGGTTCGGCTGGGGCGATAGCGCGGTTCGTGGTCTGTGCCCTGGTAGAGCGCCAGCTTGGCTTGCAGGGTGGTGTCCAGCCCCAGGTCGTCCAACAGTTGAAAAGGCCCAATCGGGAAGCCCAGCGTGTTCATCAGCCGATCCAGCGCGGCGGCTTCCAGCTTGCCTTCGTCCAGCATGCGCAAAGCCTCGGCGGTGTAGGCATCTGTCAGTCGGTTGACCAGAAATCCGGGCTGGTCCGGGGCCAGCAGTGCCTTTTTGTCCATCTGATCCAGCAAATCAACCAGGTGATCCAACAGGGTGGGGGTCGCCTGTGCAATGCGGATAAGCTCCACCAGGGGGTTGCTTTCGATTGGGGGGAAGAAGTGCAAGCCCATCACGCGCTGGGGATGGCGGGTGGCGGCGGCGGCTATTGCGCTGGGCGAGAGCGTTTCTACCTGGACCGCCAGCAGGGTCTTGGGGTCCGCGGCCTGGTCCAGCCGGCCCAGCACCCCTTTTTTGACGTCCAGTTTCTCTGGCGAGCAGTCGATCACCAGGTCGGCCTCGGCGCAGGCTTCCAGGGTGGGGGCGGTGCTCAGCAACAGGCGCGCCTGGGCCGCTTTGTGGAACTCTACCCCGCCATCGTTGACGCTTTGCTCCAGCCCGCGTGCGATCTGCAATTGGGCGGTTTGCAGTGTGGCCGCATCAATGTCGTACAGCAACACGGCATTCCCGGCCAGCACTGCCACCTGTGCTAACGCGCGCCCAATTCCGCCTGCCCCAATGATGCTCAGATTCATGGCGTTAACTGTAGTCGATAGGCCGGGGGGCTGGCAAGTGGCACTGGTTGGTCACCGGTTGGATCAGGTACAATGGCGCCCCATCTGCCATCACCAGCCCTGCCCGGAGCCACCATGAGCCACCTCACCGTTGCCCTCGCGCAAGTTTATCCTAAGCTCGGCAGCCTGCATGCTAACCTGGCGCATCACCTGCAAATCCTGGATGATGCCGCCGCACAGGGCGCGCAGTTGGTGATCTTTCCAGAGCTTTCGCTGACGGGCTACTACCTTAAGGACCTGGTTTACGAGCTGGCCCAGCGCCCCACCGCAGATGACCCCATCTTCGGGCAATTGCTGGAGCGCACCCGCCAACACAGCCTGGATGCCGTGGTCGGCTTTGTGGAGGAGGATGCGCGTGGGCGCTTCTACATGGCCTCGGCGTACATCAGTTGCGGCGATGTGCTGCATGTCCACCGCAAAATTTACCTGCCCACCTATGGCCTGTTCGATGATGGGCGGTTTTTTGCGCCAGGCGAAACCGTGCGCGCTTTTGACACGCGCTTTGGGCGGATGGGGCTGCTCATCTGCGAGGACTTCTGGCACCTGTCGCTGCCCTATCTGCTGTGGCAGGATGGCGCGGACCTGATGATCTTCGCCAACTCCAGCCCCGGGCGCGGCCTGGATACCAACGAGCGCCTGGCCAGCACGCGCTGGGTCGAGATGGTCAACAAAGCCTATGGGGGGATGTTCGCCAACTACGTGATTCAGGTGAACCGGGTTGGCTACGAAGATGGCCTGGTTTTTACGGGTGGGAGCACGGTGGTTGATCCCGAAGGGGATATCGTGGCGCAGGCACCCTATTTTGAAGCCGCCCTGTTGCTGCACCCCCTGGACCTGAACCAGCTCCGCCGCACCCGAAGCCGCCTGCCCTTGCTGCGCGACGAACGGCCCGAGATCGTGCTGCGCGAGTTGCAGCGCATCCTGAACGCCCAGCCGGGGGCTGAACGGCGGTGAGCTTGGGCCGCAAGGTGCTCCTGCTTTTCTGCTGGGGTTGGGGCTGCGCCTGGGCCTGTGGTTTGGCTGGGAAGGCGTAGTGTTGCGCTCTAACGGGGGCGACTTTGCCCACTACATCCAGGCGGCACAGGCTTTCGCACGCGATGGCGATTTCTCCGACCGGATTTTTCTGCTGCGTCCGCCGCTCTTTCCGCTGGTGGTCTACGCTTTAGACGTTAATCAGGATGCCCTGCTGTTGCTGAATAGCGTGCTGGGCGCGCTGATGGTGCCGCTGGGGGTGGTGATGGCGCGGCAATTCGGCCTGGGGGAACGGCTGGCCCTGCTGGCGGGGTTGGTCGGTGCGTTGGACCTGGGCGCCATCACCTATTCGGCGTTCCTGGGGCCGGAGCCCAGCGCCAACCTGCTCTTGCTGGCGATGATGGTGCTGTTGCTGGCCGCGTTGCGCGCCGAACGGCGAGGTTGGCTGTGGGGCGTGGCGGCGGGGCTGTGCCTGGTGCTTTCGGTGTATAGCCGTCCGGCCAGTTATCTGATCTGGATTCCGCTGGGGGCCTGGGCTTTGCTCAGCACGCCGAGGGCCTGGCGCGCTGTGCTGAGCTTTGCGCTGCTGGGGGCACTGGGGGCGGGCGCCTGGATCGTGCACAATGGGCGCACCTTTGACTTCTACACCATGACCTCAACCAGCAGCTATACGCTGCTCTACTATCGGGCGGCCTCGCTGGAACGCCTGGCCAGCGGCGATGATATGGATACTGTGTATGTGCGGCTGGGGCAGCGGGTCGAAGTGCGGCTGGGGCGCGACCCCAACACCGTGACGCGTGAGGTGCTCTACACCTCCCTGACGCCCACTGCCGCCGAAGCTGACGCCATGCAAGCGGAAGCATGGGCCATCATCCGTGCTAATCCGCATTATTACCTGGCGACGTTACCCCTGGGCCTCTACCGCATTTATAACTCCACCGAGCACTACGGCGGCGGGGTGCGCTGGGCAGACCGGGCCTGGAATGCGCTTTTCGTGCTGGGGACGGCGCTGGGCCTGTGGGCAGCCTGGCAGCACCGGAACTTCGCGCTCTTTTGGTGCGTTTTGCTGGTGGGAGCCTACTTTACGCTGGGCACGCTGGCGGTTAAAACCTCGGCCAGCGATACGCGGATGCGTTCCATGCTGACCCCCTGGATGGCCGTTGCCTGCGTTTATGGCTATGCCTGGCTGTTTGAGCGCTGGCAGCACTGGCGGGCGGCTCGAAAATCTGTTCTGCTGCCTGCCTGACATTGGCCTCTTTCTCTCCTACCTGGGAGGAATAGAAAACATGTTCTATTTTCCGGAAAGGGAAGCCAATGACCACGCCACGTTATAC
>JAAUUD010000311.1 GCA_012031655.1 Anaerolineae bacterium
CAGGTCGTGCAGCGTGTAGAAGTCGCTGAGGTCCTGCCCGGGGTGGTAGCCCACCGGGAAGGCATGCACACCATCCGTGGAGGTGCCCGCAGCATGGCATTGGGCGCACATCTGTGGGTCTACGCCAGAGTGGATGGCATCTTTAACGGTCTGCACCTCTTCTGCCGAGGCGCGCCGTCCCAGTTCATCGGCCAGGGTGGCGTGTTCGCTGCCGGGGCCGTGGCAGGCTTCGCACTGCACGCCGCTATCCACCCATTCCCCGGTTCCAACATCCAGCCCGGTGACGTGGCAGCCCACGCATTGGGTCAGCCAGTCGTGTTCCGGGGCTTCGAACCAGGTTGCGTCGGTGGCTGCGCCGCGCAAGAAGGGTTCCCAGGTGCCCGCAGGGACGTTCCATTGAACAGGCAAGACGTAAACCGCCTCGCCCTGGCGGTAGGCAAACCGTTGTGCTAAGCGTCCTGTCCCCATGATGTAGGTGATGTCTGCGGCTTGCAAGGCGCGCGGGGCGTCCTCGCCGGGGAAGAGGAAGGTCCGCACTTCCTCCTGAATGGAGAAGTCCGCCAGCAGCGGACCGGGTTCGCCTTCTTCAGCATCCTCGGTCGTCAGCAGCGCGCGGGCATGGGCGGTGAGGTCAAAGGGGCGCCCCTGGGGGCGGTGGCAGGAACCACACTCATCCGCGCCAATGTATTCCCGTGGCTCTGGCTCGTCAGTTTGAGCATAGAGGCCAGCGCTAGCCAGCACCAGAAGTCCTCCCACGCTCAGGAGTAGAGTTAGCACCAATCGTCGCATCGCCTTGCCTTTGGTCAGAAAGAAGGTGTTTAAGACGTAGGATACTCGAGGTTGCGGAATTTAACCGCTCTAGTGTGACCTGTTTAGAGGGTGACAATTGTCACAAGGTTAATGCGGGTCCTAACCGGACTAAAATTCCGGTTTGCATAACCGTGCCCAACCACGGCAAGACATGACATTTGTCACTTGGGGGATTAGGCCGGATACGCTACACTGAAAACTGTAGTTTCGTGCAGAAAGTTGGGGGAATGCTCACACCGCGTTGGTTATGCCGTTTTATGGGCCTCAGTTGCCTGACCTTGGGGGTACTCCTGGTCGGGCTGCTGGCGTTTGACGGAATAACCCACGCGGCCAGCAACGCCGCACCCGTGGAAAGCGCCTTTGATCCGCTGGCCATCCTCGACACCGCCTTGCCTCCCTCAACCCCCTGGGTGCACGTGCCGCCTGCCCGCCCCCAATTGGAACACTGCGGGGCCTGCCACCTGGACCTGAACGCTCCGGCGCAGGTGCAGCGGCCAGAAGCCGAGCAGTTGCACGGCCTGGGCGAGCGGCTGGTCACCTTTGCGGGCCAGGCGAGCCTCAGCCAGCAAAACGACCGACGCACCCAAGCTGCCTTTGCCGCCTATCAACACGCACAGACCGCCCTGCAACGGGGCGCGAGTGCCGCGCATTGGCTGGCTGTGCTGGCGAACACCCTGGGCACCCTGGAACACGAAGCTGCCAACGGTTTCTGGAAGGCCGCCGCACCGGCTGCACCGCAGCTTAGCACCCTGAGCCTGGCTCAAACCCTGCCCAAGCCGCCTCCGCTGGCCTGGCTGGGGATGGTGGCCTTGCTTCAGGTGAAGGTGCCCTTGCATCTGGTGATTGCCGCTGGCGTGGTGGCGTTGCTGCACCTCATCCGTCTGGTGCACCGCCGTGGCCCGCCGGAAGATTCCGCCATCTTTACCCAATTCGTGAGAAGTAAAAAGGACTGCCCCACGTCTCGTTGGCAGTCCTTTTTATTTGCATGCTTGCCGCCCCGGTGGACGCGCCACCTGGCAGGCATGCAGTGTTCCGTCATGTGACGCTAATTTTTGGGAGGGGATATCTCTAATGAACAAGCGTCGTTTCCTTTTTGTTGGGGTCATGTTGATAGGTGTGCTGCTGGTCTTCAGCGGCTTCATTGCCAGCGGGCAAGAGCCCGAAGGCGAACCGATCACGACCAATGCCACCGGCGCCACTGGCGTCGGCACGTATGTGGCCGCCGAAGCCTTTGGCTTGCCCGGCGTGCCCGCCTCTGATGACCATCCAGAAGTCCCGGTGCAGGTGATCATCCTGCCCTACGGCATTTACCCCGCGATGGAAGTCTTCAGCGTAGAAGATTTTGTGCAGCCAGAAGCGCTGGTCGAAGGCTGGACGTTTGAATGGGAACTGGTGAACCCGGACGGCGATACGGTTGCGCTGTTGGCCGACGGCCCGGTGGCCATTTTCCAGACCGAGATGGAAGGGCTGTACGAGCTTTACCTCTATGCCACGGACCCGAACGGCGCCGAGGGCGAGGCGGTCTGGGAAGTCGCATCTTCGACCTTCGTGGGCGCGGGTGGCTTCAGCGGCCTGCCGATTGAAGAAGAACTCAACTGCCTGAGCAGCGGCTGCCATGCGGACATGGCCGAAGACTGGCTGGCCACAGGCCACGCCACCACCTTCGAGCGCGCGCTGGATGGCGAACTGAGCGACCACTTTGGGCCGGACTGCGTGAGCTGCCACACCACCGGCTACAATGCCGACCCCGCCGCCGCCAACGGTGGCTTTGATGACCTGGCCGCAGAAGCGGGCTGGACCCTGCCCGAAGCCCTGACCCCCGGCACCTGGGAAGACTTTGTGCAGACCCACCCCGAAGTGGCCGCGCTGGCCAACGTCCAGTGCGAAGCCTGCCATGGCGCCGGCTACCTGCACGTGACTGAAGGGGGCCGCCAGAGCCAGATGATCGGCCTGGGCCTCTCCTACGGCACCTGCGCGCAATGCCACGCCGAAGAACCCTACCTGCTGGTCCCGCAGCAGTGGGAAAACTCTGCCCACTCCATCAAGAACGCCCGCGCCTTCACCTATCCGATTGGCGAAGACCGCGCTTCTTGCGTGCGCTGCCACAGCGGTTCTGGCTTCATTGACTGGGCCAACGGCCTGCCCGAAGAAGAACAAACTGTTGACTACCAGACCATCACCTGCGCCGTCTGCCACGACCCGCACGACGTCAGCGCGCCGGACCAACTGCGCGTCTTTGACGTGGTGACCCTGCCGGATGGCACGGAAATCGTGAGCGCGGGGGCCTCTGCCACCTGCATGAGCTGCCACAACGCCCGCCGCGATGCCGTGGCGATGGCCGAAGGCCCCGCCAATGGGGGTCGCTTCTCCACCCCGCACTACAGCACCGCCGCAGAGCTACTGAACGAGACCGGCGGCTACGAGTTCGGGTTCGAAAACCTGCCCACCAGCGCGCATGGCCGCGTGATTGACGACACCTGCACCTACTGCCACATGGCCAACACCCCGCCGTCGGGCGAACCCGGCCACAACGAAATTGGCGGCCATACCTTCGCCATGACCACAGCAGACGGCGCGGTGATCGCCGCCGAAACCTGCACGGAATGCCACACCTACGTCACGGATAGCTACGACTTCGAAGCAATCCGCGACTGGGACGGCGACGGCGCCATTGAAACCAACGATGCCGAGCTGCAAGGCCTGCGCGAACTGTTGCTGGTGGCGATTGCGGACGCAGGCGTGGAAACACTGGACAGCCACCCCTACTACCGCTTCCCCGAAGGCATGACCGACCCCGTGATCTACGGCGCGGTCTGGAACCACAAGTTCACGGAAGACCCGGCCACCGCTGTGCATAACATGCGCTACGCCGTGGGCCTGCTGCAACTCAGCTACCGCGAACTGACTGGCGAAGACGTGCCTGGGGCAACCATCATCCTGGGTGAGTAGGCTCTTACTGAGCTAGCACGGGCGACGGTGGCGCGGTTCCTCGGGGCCGCTTAGCGACCCACCGCCGCCCGCTTTAAGGCAGGATAGGCCACGCGCCTATCCTGCTTTTTTGTGCCCGGCGGCGTGGGCCCCACCAACGAAAAACCGCCCTGGCGGTGTGCGCGGGCGGTGATCTTTAGGCTGGGAGACCAGGACTCGAACCTGGACTGATGCATCCAGAGTGCACTGTTCTGCCGATTAAACTATCTCCCAAGGTGCGGTTCAGTCTAGCAGAACGCCGGTGGGCAAATCAAGGGGCAGTTTGTGCCCAACCGCTTCCTATGCCTGGTGTTCTGGCCTATGATCACCTGTGCAGGCAGCGGCAACCAGAGGAATAGCGACACCAGGCGGGGCGCTGAACCGCGCAAACACGCGATTTTGGCACGCATTTTCCGCACGACGAGCATGCAGAGCTGCTGCACAGGGGTCCGTTGGCGGTGGGGCTGCCCACGCGCGGCGCCTTTCGCATGGTGGTCGAATATTTCGTGCGGCAGCGCATCACGAAATACCGCCCTGGGCTGGAAACACGCGTCTTTAGCGCACGTGCGGCGGCCATTGCCTGTGGGTGGAGGAGGCGCTGTTGGCGGCCCAGGCCAAGCACTAGGCGGCGCAGAGGGCTGGCCCAGCGTAGGGTAATCATGCCTGGTGCCGGGCGCGCTTTTGCGTTAATCATCATAGGGTGTTCAGGCAACAGGACCCACTGCCCATGCATCTACAACCTTGGCGGCGCGATGGCCTGGCCCTGCTGGCCGGCGTGCTGACGGGCCTGGCGGGCCTGGTCTATGCCACCCGCATCG
>JAAUUD010000019.1 GCA_012031655.1 Anaerolineae bacterium
CTACCGGCAGGCCACGCGTCACCGCCGCGATGTAAGTTCGCTCGTCAATGGGGGTGTGTTGCGGCAATTCGGCGGGTGGCACCACCAGGTATCCATCCAGGTTGGGCACAACCTGCGGATTGCAATAGTCGGCGCGGTCATCGCTGAGCACCACGCGCCAGCCCAGCCACTTGCCCAGTTCGGCCACGGCTTTGCCCACGTGCCCCCCCGCCAATAACCAGTAAGGTGGGGGGCAACACCGAGGGCTTCCACAAACAGGCGCACGGTGCCGCCACAAATACCGGGGTCTCCGGCGCCGATGTCCGTCAGGTTATATTCCACCAGGCGGCTGGTGCCGCCCTGGATGGCTGCTTGTGCATCGCGAATGACCAGCGCTTCCATCTGGCCACCGCCCACCGTGCCAACGATCCGCCCATCAGGATAAATCAGCATTTTGCTGCCCACATGACGCGGCACCGAGCCCCGGACCTCAATCACAGTGGCCAGGGCAGCGGGTTGGCCTTGCTTTTGGGCAGCGAGTAGCGCCTCGGCTACTTGAATTTGTTCGCTCGTCATCCTATTGCAAATAGCCCCCGGCAAATGTATCAATCATCAGCTTAACATCTGGCCCCAGGGGATACAAGACCGGGCAGGTGCAGCCCGCCTGCGCATATTCCCGCACCTTGGCGCGCACTTCTTGCGGCGTGCCCGAAGCAGTAATCATCTGCACTACGTCATCTGGCACCAGCGCCATCGCCCGTTCGATGTCTTCTTCGGTGGCAGGCCAGGTGAGCACCTGACTAATTTCGTCCAGCAATTCCTGGCTCACACCGCTGGCCTTCATGATGTGCGGTTGCTGGCCCAGGTATTGTGTAACCAGCTTGCGCGCGCCATCCAGGGCTTTTTTGCGATCCTGGTCCACCGAGCAAACCACCAGTTGTGGGCGGTCGATGTCTTCCAGGCGGCGCCCGGCTTGTTTGGCTCCGGCTTCCAGTTGTTCCACCGCCATCACGTTATAGCTGGGCGAAACCAGGTAGTTGAGCAGCGCCCCATCCGCGATTTCTCCGGTCAGGGCCATCATTTTGGGGCCGGTGGCGCCGATGTAAATGGGCACGTTGCGGGGCTCCCGCCGACCATGCACCACGTCCAGTTCAATGCCCGTCACATTAACAAACTCGCCTTGGAAGGTCACGTTTTTCATCGCGAGCAGGTCGCGCAGGACCATGACGTATTCGCGCATGGCCAATAGCGGCTTGGTGCGCTCAATGCCCACATTTTTTGCCAGCGGATCCCACCAGGCGCCCAAGCCGCAGATGATGCGGTCTTGTGCCAGGTCATCGAGCGTTAGAAACGTGGCGGCAGTCAGGGAAACGTTGCGCGTCCAGTTGTTGATGACCCCAGACCCAACCTTGATGGTTTGCGTATGGGCGGCAAAGGCGGCCATGGGCACGATTGCATCGCGCACCAGGCGGCTTTCAGCTTGCCAGACGGCCTCAAAGCCGCGTGCTTCAGCATATTGGACGTACTTGATCCCTTCTGGCAAGGTGTGGGCATCTTGCAGGTATAAGGCAACACGGTCAGGCATGGCAAATGTTTCTCCTCAATTGGTCATTTCTGGCAACAGCAACGCCACCCGATGCCGTGGTCATGGCGTAAGCAAGCTTGAGGTACCCGGCGTGTTGCTATTAGGCCCATAGGGCAGCAAGGGTTGGGTTGCATCCCGATAATTGATGGTCAATAGCCCCAAATGATGCCCTAAATCCTCATAGGCGCGCAAATCTTCGGGCGTGTCCACATCCAAAGCCAGGCGTTCGGAGACGTAGGTGTGGACTTCCGCCCCGGCCAGTTCGCCCGCCTGAATGTGGCGTGCATAGCTGCCCACGCCAAAGCTGTAGTCGATGAGTTGCGCCGGGCGCGAAAGGATGGCGTTGGTTCCATCGCGCTGTGCATCGGGGGCAATCACCAGCGAGTTGTCGTAGCGCCCCAGCGTGATGAGTTGCTCCACGTCTTCGCGGGCCAGCAGCGGGATATCCGCAGGCAGGATCAGGACTGCTTTGGCCCCCCAGGAAACCAGCATGGTGCTGGCGCGGCGCAAGGCTGCGTTCAGCTCCGGCGTGCCGCTTTCCTGCAAGGTCTGGACGCCGGGCAAGGCACGAGCCGCTGCCAGCGCCTTCATATCCCGGCTGATGACCAGCACACCGCTGATGCTGCTCACCTGGCCCAAGATGTGCAGATTGTGGAGCAGCATCCCCAGGGCCAGCCGCTCGCGCTGTTCTGGGGTCAGCACCACAGCCAAACGGCTTTTGGCGCGGTTCAGCGGCTTGATTGGAACAATTGCCCAAACACTCATTGCATTTCCTCCGCCCAGGCCAAAACCTGCCGGGCCAGTCTTTCTCGCGCAGCGACCTCCGGCAGCCAGATATCCGTTTCCAGATAGAAGGGATCTGCTGGTTGCGGGGCTTCCCCCTGTTGAACAATCAGAGCATCAATCATCCCTGCATAGTAATCTCGCACGCCGGCGGAGCTGGCTTCTAACCCCAGTTCCTGCATGATCTTCTGTGTGGGGCCTTTGACCGCTGCACCCCCGATCAGCGGGCTGATGGCCAGGCTGGGTACCCGCCGATTCCGCAGCGCTCGCGCAGGTCGGCCACTGCCAGGATGGGGGCAATCGAAAGCAGCGGGTTAGAAGGGCAGAAGATGATGGCTTGCGCGGAATCCAGCGCGGCGCGGGCTTCGGGCGCCAGGCGGGCGCTGGCTTGCCCCGCAAAAGCCAGGCTACGCACCTGCGGTTGCCAGCGCTGGCGCACAAAGTAATCCTGAAAATCCAGCCAGCCCGCTTCAACCGTTTCTACACGGGTTGCCAGGGGGTCATCAGTGACGGGCAAGATGGCCTGCTGAACGCCCAGGGCGCGGCTCAGGCGTGCGGTGATTTCCGTAAGGCGTTGCCCCTGGCGGAGGGCTTCGGTCCGCAAGAGGTGCGTGGCCAGGTCGCGGTCGCCCAGCCGAAACCAGGGGTGCTCGCCATACTGCCCCAGCATGGCCAGGCTGTTCCAGCTTTCGCCCGCCAGTCCCCAGCCGGTTTCGGGGTTGTTCACTTCTGCCAGGGTATACATGACCGTGTCCAGGTCCGGCGAAATGTGCAACGCATAGTGGGTGAAATCATCGCCCACGTTCACGATGACGCTCAAGGCGCCGGGGGGCAGCACACGTGCCAACCCCTGGGCCAGCTTGGCGCCACCCACACCGCCCGCCAGCGCCACCACATGCGCTAGCGCCATAGCAGCAACTCAGGCAAGGCTTTACGGGGCTGGGCTTTTTCCTCTGCTGGGTAGCCCAGCGTGATGAGGCCCTGCGGTTGCCAATCGGTGGGCAGGGCCAGCGCAGCCCGGACTGCATCTGGGCAAAACAGCGGCGCGCACATCCAGCAGGCGCCTAAACCCACCGAATGCGCCGCCAGCAAAATATTCTGCCCGGCCATGGCAGCACTCTGCACGGCCATGAGGTGTTCTTTCGCGCTACGGAGTGGGTCTGGATAGCGGTCCATCTCTTGCATGGTCAGGCACAGGCACAGCAAGGCCGCTGCGCCGGTAATCCGTTGCCAGGAGCGCTGGACATCGCGGGCGATCACTGCTTCTTCGACCCCATCGGCTCGCAAATCGTCCTGCAAGCGCTCCCCCATCGCACGGGCCAGGTGAGCCTGGGTAGCGGGCGTGGTCACCAGCGCAAAGCGCCAGGGTTGCCGATTGTGGGCTGAAGGCGCCCACCCGCCCATTTCGCACAGCCATTCCAGCAGGGCGGGTTCGATGCGGCGCGGTTGGTAGCGCCGAATGGAGCGCCGGCTGCGGATGAGGTCTGCCAGGGCGTTCATCGGTACAAGTCCTGTTCTGCCGGGCGGATGAGCTGCGCTGCACTGTCGGCGGATGGCTCCCAGGCTACGCCCCGAATCAGCACAACCGGCTGCCCTTCGTCCGCCTGGCCACTGATGAGGCCCGCCGCTGCTGCGAGTTCATCCGCCAGGGGGGTGATGGTGGCGCGCAAAGTGCGCCCAAACAGGTCCGCCTGGCCGCGTTGGTCAACCAGCGCAGGCACCCCCGCCAGGCCAATGGCCACATTCAGGTTCCCCAGCCGAAAAGGGCGCCCGTGGGTGTCGCTGATGATGATCCCCAGGGTCACGCCAAAATGCTGCTCCAGGTGGGCACGAAGTGCGCGAGCGGTTGCGTCGGGGTTAGCAGGCAGCAATAGCACTACATCCTTGCCCAGGTCGTAGCCCAGGTTAGATTGATCGATGCCCGCGTTGGCAGAAGTAAAACCCAGCAGGTGCCGCACAATGAGCACATTGGGCGCGGTGCGGGCGATGGCCTGGCTGTTTTGCAGCACCACCTCCACCAACCGCGGGTCTTTTTGCGTATGGTGGGCCAGCTCCAGCGCCCGTGAAGAGGGGTTCACCTGGCGCAGGTCCAGAAAACGATTTTCGGCTTTGGAAACAATCTTCGAGCTGATAACCAGGATGTCAGCAGCCTGTAAGGTCACGCTGGCGTGCTGCACACGCTCTACAATCAGCGCAACCAGGTCATCACCCGGTTGCACCAGCGGAAAATCAGGGATGGCTTGCAGCGTGACCTGTGTGTTAGGCAAGACCCGTAATCCGTATTCCGGACCCTTTCACCCCGTAGCGCTTGTTGATGTAAAGCAGAACGGGCGTCAGGGCTTCGACCGCCACAGCATTGGCCAAGGGGCCAGCGTCCACGCCGCGCATCCCGGCTGCTTCGACCAGGTGCAGCACGTTTTGCTTGGCATCAACATCATCGCCACACACCAGCACATCACACACAACCGGGTGCGCCAGGTCAATCAGGTGGGTGGCGCTAACGTTCTGGAAGGCAGCGACCACATGCGTTTCCGGGCCCAGGTAGCTTTGGGCTTCTAGCGCGGCGGATTGCCCGGCGGGAACATAAACCGTGCGGATATTCGGTGGTTGCATTGGAACGGTGACATCAATAACGGTTTTACCAACCAGGTGCTGCTTCAGGCTTTCCAGCGTTTCTCGGTGGGCCGCGTAGGGAACACTCAGCACCACCAGGTTAGCAGAGGCAGCTGCTTCTGCGTTGTCCATCCCGGTGATCACGGCTTCGCCCAGGATGGCGTTCAGTTCATCGGCCTTGGTTTGGGCACGTTCTGCCTCTCGGGAGCCGATGTAAACCTTGTAGCCTGCGTTGGCCCAGCGCAATGCCAGGCCAGAGCCTTCTTTGCCTGTGCCCCCAATGACCGCCAGGCGTAAAATCATTTTTTCTGGTTGACCGCTCATGCGTGTGCTTCCCCTTGTGCGTAGTTGGCATAGCGCGCCCAGATAGCCGGGGCCAGGGCGCGGGCTTCGGCAGCAATGGCTGCTTCATCCAGGGTCAGGAGTTGGCGATCTTGCATTAGCACCTGCCCAGCAACGATTGTAGAGCGAACCATGCTGCTTTCAAAACCAAATAGGATGTGCCAGGGCAGGTTGCCGGCTGAAAGCGGCGTATAGGGATGATAATCGACGATGATCAGATCCGCCGCTGCCCCTGGCACCAGGGTTCCCAGAGACATCCCCGGGAAAAACTGTTCTGCAAGCCGGGCGTTATTTTCGAGCGCGGCCTGTGCAATCCGGTCGCCAGGGGCGCGGCGTGGGTCGCGGTGCACAACCTTGTGCAATAAAGAGGCTGCTTTCCACTCTTCCCACATAGCGTGCGAAAAGCCGTCTGTGCCCAGGCAGACCTTCATGCCGCCAGTGAACATGGCATCCAATGGCGCCGCCCCCACCGCGTTGTTCATGTTGCTGCGCGGTTGGTGCGTCACCCAGGTGTCTGTTGCTTTGAGCAGGGCCAGCTCCCAGGGATCGCAGTGCACCACATGTGCGACGATACTCCGCGCGCCGAGGATGCCCGCCGCATGTAACCGCTGCACCACACGCTGGCCGCTCCGGCGCAGGCTGTCGTACTCATCCGCTTCGTGCTCCGCAACGTGGATGTGAAAGCCACTGCCCGCCTGCTGACCTGCCTCGGCGCATTGGGCCAGCGTTTCATCCGAGAGGGTCAGGCTGGCGTGCAGGCCAAAAGTCCCGGCCAGGCGGGGTTCTTCTGCCGCTACCCGAATAAAGCGCAGGTTTTCCTCAATCCCGGCGTGCATCTGTTCGGGGCCGTTGCGGTCGGTGACCTCGTAGCATAGCACGGCCCGCACGCCGGCTTGCTGGACAGCCTGACCAATCACATCCAGGCTACCAGCGATAAAATTGGGGCTGGCGTGGTGGTCAATCAGGGTGGTGGTGCCATGCTTGATGGCATCGACCAGCATCACCAGGGCGCTCAGGCGCACGGCATCAGCATCCAGCGCCTGGTCCAGGCTCCACCACAGCTTTTGCAGGATCTCTGGAAAGTCGCGCGGGGCGGCGCCAGGGATTGCCAGCCCACGGGCAAAAGCACCATAAAAATGGGTATGGGCGCAAATGCCGCCGGGCATCACGAGGCCGCCGCGCGCATTCAACACGGGGTCATCTGGATATTGGGTGCGCAGGGTGGCTTCGTCGTCTACCGCTACAATACGCTCCCCCTGGATGCGTAACGCGGCGCCTTCGCGCAGGGTGTGCAGGTCTTGCAGGATCATGCCATTGATAATCAGCATGGTTCAGGCCTCCGCTGGAATGGTGAGCATGCGTAAGCCGCCGCGTTCTGCCACCGCTGCCCGAATCTCGCTCAGGGTGGCGCCAAGGTCCTCATGAATTTGCACCTGGCTCTGCTCGGAATGCGGCGAAGCAGTGACTTCACCCTCTTCGCACAAGAGGCGCAGGCGTGGGCTATGCAAGGGGTAGAGGTCGCCACGTTCCCAACTGCGCTGGGGCCGATAGCCTTCATCCCGCAAGGCGTAATATACCCGGTCCACCAGATGATCCGCCCGACTAAAGAGATCGTCAATCCGCGTGGCATTGATGAAGCGATCCCAGGTGGTGTAGACGAAGGCAAAACGGCGTTTATTTGGGTTGAGGATGGGCGGGTCTTTTGGCTGCAAGGGATCAAGCTGGATTTTGTAGTAGCGCGCCTGGGCGCGGGGATGATCCGCTTCATCAGGCAGGAGGTCGGCCCGCGTAACCAGCTCCTCACCACGACGACGCGCAAAAAAATAGACGCCCCCATTGCGCTCTTTGAAGGCTCGGCTCAGGAAGAACGCCAGATATTCCGCATATAAGCCAGGCTGTGCTTGCCCCTCTGGGATGCGGTACCAATGGTCTTGTTCGGCGTGGGTAAGGTCCTGGCGCCGATTGATAACGCCCACCAGGACGCGGTCTTCAGGGTTCATCCTCGTCGCCTTCTGACAGCCACTCTGCTTCGATGCTCTTGATCTGATTGTACAGGTCGCTACGTTGTTCAGCGAGTTGACGGTAGGTTTCGCGGTCCTGGTCGCTCAGGTTTTCGCTATGGCCGCCGTGCTGTTCCAGCAGGGCGTCAATTTCGGCGTCGATCTGCTCGTAGCGGAGCACCAACGCCTGATAGCGCTGGACGCGGCTCTGTTCTTCGGACATCATGCACTCTCCTCGCGGAAGGGCACCTCCGTATTGGCGTCTGATGGGGCAATCACGCGCGAGCGCGGTGGGCGGTTCTCCAGCCCGTAAGTATCGGAAACCACGTAGAGCGGGCGATTGCGGGTTTCATCAATAAATTCGGGCTACATATTGCCCCATGATGAAAAAGAAAAACAACTGGAACGCACTCAGCAGCAGTAGGATCGAAAGGGTGGTTGCCTGCCCTTCCAAAAACACGACATCGGTCGCCAGGCGCAGAAAAGCAACCAGAGGGATGCCCGCGATCGAAATAAAGGCCAGGAACAAGCTCGCATAGATGGCCACCTGCAACGGGAAATAGGAAAAACCCGTAATCGCATCCAGCGCCAGGCGAATCATCTTGCGGAGTGGGTAGTGAGTATCGCCGTGTTGGCGGGGTGGGCGCACATAGGTGACGCCCGTTTGCCGAAAGCCGACCCAACTCGTCAGGCCGCGCACAAAACGGTTATGCTCGCGCAAGGCGTTCACGGCATTCACCACGCGCCGATCCATCAAGCGGAAGTCGCCCGTATCAATCGGAATATCCACATCCGTAATGCGGTAGATAATGCGGTAAAACAATTTAGCAGTCCAGATTTTGAAGGCACTTTCGCCCAACCGCTTTTCCCGCACGCCATAGACTACATGGTAACCTTCGCGCCAACGCGCCGCCATCTGCTCGATGACTTCCGGGGGGTCCTGGAGGTCGGCGTCAATCAGCACTACTGCCTTGCCGCTGGCAAAATCCATCCCGGCAGTAACCGCCGTCTGGTGACCGAAGTTGCGCGCAAAGTTGATGATCTTGATACGCGGGTCCTGAGCGCGGAGCGCGACCAGTTTTTCCAGGGTGTGGTCGCGGCTACCATCATTCACCAGGATGAGTTCCCAGGGCTCGCCCATGCCTTCCATAACGGCTTTGATGCGCTCATAGAGCAGGTCCACATTGTCTTCCTCGTTGTAGCAGGGAGCAACGATAGAAAAAACGGGGTTATCGTGCGTCATCCATAACCTCTCGTACTGCGGCCAGCGTGGGTGCAATGGGCTGAAGCTTATCCGCCTGTTGCACGGCCTGCATTGCTCGCGCTACGTCCTTCAGGCCGCTACCCGTCAGCAACAACAGAATATGCTCAGATGAATCCAGCCACCCAGCGCGCCGGGCGGCCTGCCACCCCGCATAGCTAGCGGCAGCGGCAGGTTCCGCAAAAATCCCGCTACTCCGCGCTAGCGAAGGGATGGCGGCCAGGATTTCAGCGTCACTCACACACATAAAGGCCCCCTCAGTCTCGCGAACAGCTCGCAGGGCTTTGGCGCGGTCGCGCGGCAGGGCAGCCGAAATGCTATCAGCGACGGTTTCTGCCGGACGAGGTATCATTTCGCGGGCATCCAGGCCATTTTGCCAGGCGTGGGTCAGGGCATCACTCCCAGAAGACTGCACCCCGATCAAACGCGGGATGCGGTCGATCCAGCCAAGCTGCTTCAGATCGCTAAAACCTTTATACACGCTGGCGATGATGCTTCCATCACCAACAGAAGTCATGATCACATCTGGCAGGCCCACCGGGCTGAAGGCAATTTCCCAGCTCACGGTTTTTTTGCCTTCGCTGGTGAAGGGATTGATACCCGTGCTGCGGTTATACCAACCGAAGGTCTCGCACGCTTCCCAGCACAAGTCAAAAGCCTGGTCGTAAGTGCCATCCACCAGAATAACCCGAGCGCCATAGATCAGTAGCTGGGCGATTTTGGCCTGTGGCGCGCTGGCGGGCACAAAGATCACTGCACGCGGCCCCTGAACTGCGGCGCAGATGCCCGCCAGCGCGGCAGCGGCGTTACCTGTGCTGGCTGTGGCAATCACTGGCACGCCCATGGTCAGGCCATGGTGCACCACCATCGCGCTGGCCCGGTCCTTGAAGGATGCGGTGGGGTTTCTGCCGTCGTCTTTGATGGCGAAGGGCAGGGTTGCGCTACGTGGATAGTGCGGGGTGCCTCCGATGCTTAGCGGGATGGTCTGGGTGGGGAGGGGCGTATCTGCCGCGATAGGGACAAAGCGCGGATCTGTGTAGGGCGAAGTGCCAGGGGCGGGCGGGCGGCGATCCTCAGGCGCATGATAGACCACATCCAGCGTGCCCACCGGACCGCAAGCCGGGCAGGTGTAGCGCACCTCATCCAGCGAATAGAGCGCCGAACAAAGGACGCAGCGCAACCCGGCCACCTGCGGGAAGCGCCGGGCGAGGGTGGTATTCAGCGCGGGAGAACCCATGTTCCGGCGGTTCCTTCCAGGGCATCACTCAGGTGTTCGGGATCCGTGATCAGGGCGCGCGGGCCGCCGGTCTCCAGAAAGCGGATCACGGCTTCCATTTTGGGTTGCATGCTGCCCCTGGCAAAGTGCCCTTCGGCCAGATATTGGCGGGCTTCCAGCAGGGTAACCTGCGCGAGGTCGCGCTGCTGGGGGGTGTTGTAGTTTAAGGCCACCCGTGGCACTGCGGTCGAAATCACGAAGAGATCGGCCTTGATGAGCGCCGCCAGCAAGCCCGAAGCACGGTCTTTGTCAATCACGGCGGCGGTTCCGCGCAGCTCGCCTTTGGCGTTGCGATAGACCGGGATGCCCCCCCACCACAGGCAACCACCACATAACCCCGGCTCAGGAGCGAGCGAATCACACCAATCTCGATGATATCCAGCGGCTGCGGCGAGGCCACCACCCGGCGCCAACCGCGCCCGGCGTCCTCCATCACCTGCCAACCCTGGGCGCGTTCCTGCTCAGCGGTGTCAGCATCCATAAACCCCCCGATGGGCTTGGACGGTTGCTCAAAAGCGGGATCGTGAGGGTCTACCAGCGTCTGCGTGATCACTGTGATGACCGATTTGTTCAGCCCCAAAGCACGCAGGGAATTGGCCAGGGCTTGTTGCAGCATATAGCCGATGGCGCCTGTGTATCCCGATGATCAGGTCTAGCGGGGTGGTGTGGACGGCGTGGGCGGCCGAGTTCCGGTTGCGGCGCATAATGTAGCCCACCTGAGGGCCGTTGCCATGCGTCACCACCACCTGCCAGCCCTTGGCCACCAGCGCGGCGATATGCTGGGCCGTCTGGCGCACGGCGTCCCATTGATTGTCAACCTGGGGTTGTTGCGGGTCGGCGATGAGCGAATTGCCGCCCACCGCCACCACCGCTGTTTTACGTGCGTTTTCCATAAGATGTGCGGAGCCAGGGCATGGCTCCTCTCAAGCCCTACATGGTGAGGGCCATCACTGCTTTCTGGACGTGCAGGCGGTTTTCCGCCTCTTGATAGACGATGCTCTGTGGGCCATCCAGCACGCTATCGGTCACCTCGATATTGCGGTCGGCGGGCAGGCAGTGCATGTACACGGCGTTTTCGTTGGCCAGCGCCATGCGGCGGTCATCCGTGATCCAGTCCATGTACTTTTTGCCGATTTCAGCCGACTCCGCATTATCGGTGGTGGTCAACAGGCGCCCCAGCTCTTGGGGTAGAGGATGTCTGCCCCCTTGAAGCCTTCGTCAAAGTCGTGGCCAATCTCAAAGCTGCCGCCGTGTTTTTTGCTGTTATCGCGGGCTTGCTCCACGATATCCGGCATCAGCTTGTATTCCGGTGGATGGGTCAGCCGAACGTGCATGCCAAAGCGCGTCATCAGCAGGATGAGGCTCTGCGGCACGCTGATGGGTTTTTGGTAGCTGCTGGCGTAGGCCCAGGCGACGTTGATGGTCTTGCCCCGGATGCCTTCGCGCCCGTAGTGTTCCATGATGGTCATCAGGTCGGCCAGGATTTGAAAGGGGTGGTAGACATCGCACTGCATGTTGAGCACGGGCACCCGGCTGGCGGCGGCGACTTCGCGGAGGTACTGGTTGCCTACGCCCCAATCGCACTGGCGGATGGCGATGCCATCGAAGTAGCGCCCATAAATCTCCCCGATCTCCTTGGCGGTGTCGCCGTGGGAAATCTGGGTGGTCTGGCTCTCGATGAAGGCGGCATGGCCGCCAAGTTGCGCCATTCCGGCCTCGAAGCTGCCACGGGTGCGCGTGCTGGTGAAGAAAAAGAGCATCGCCAGGGCGTTTATCGCGCAGGAGGGCGTGGCTTTCGCCCAGGGCACGCTTGCGCTTGAGGTCGTAGGCCACCTCAATGACCGTTTCGATCTCGGCTTTGGTCCATTCCTGGGTCGTGATCATATCACGCCCGCGTAGATGGGTTTCCATGTTGGGTGATTCCTTACCAGAAATAGATACTTATGCTTAACCAATCAACCCGGGCAGCAGCGCATAAAACGCCGTTGCCCGCACCACATCATCCAACGGCACCTGATCCAGCACGGTGTGAGCGTGCAGTTCGTCGCCCGGCCCAAACCCAAGGGACGGGATGCCCGCTTTGCCGTTCCAGTAGATGCCATTTCGTTGGAGAAGTCCCACTTGCCTTTGCCGATGACATCACCATCCGGGCTGGTTTGCAGGGCGCTGGCCGCCGTGACCGCCGCTTGCACAAAGGGGTCATCCTCGCCCAGGGCCCAGGCCGGGTAGATTTTGTCGGTTTCTAGCACGAAGCCAGTGTAACTGGGGTCGTTGTACTTCAGCACTTCCAGGGTGATGTCATCTCGCTGGCCAATAATCGCCTGAATCTGCTCAACGGCCCCTTCCCAGCTTTCACCGAAGGTCAGGCGGCGGTCAATAAAGCAGTAAGCTTCGTTGGGGACAGCGTTAATTGACGGTGTGCGCGCGGCCATGTCCGTCACCGTCACGCGCCCTTCTCCCAGAAAGGGGTCCACTGCAAAGCTTGGTTCCAGGTTTTTGATGCTTTCGATGATGGGCAGCAGTTTATAGATGGCGTTGTCGCCCAGGTAGTTGTTGGCAGCGTGGGCGCTTCTGCCCTTGGCCGTCACCTTCAACTCCACCCGGCCCTTTTGGCCCCGGTAGATTTTCATCAGGGTTGGCTCGCCAATGACCACGAAATCGGGACGGATGCCCTCAACCTCGACAAAGCCCTGGGGTGCAATGCCATCGTTCCATTCTTCCATGTTGCCGAAGTAATAGCCAGTGAAGCCTTCCAGCAGGCCCATTTCGGCGGCCAGGGCCAGCCCATAAATCATCCCTGGGGTGGAGCCTTTTTCATCGCAGGCGCCACGGGCAAACAAAATGCCGTTTTCTACCTTGCCCTGAAAGGGGTCCCACGCCCATTCGGCGGGGTCGCCAATGCCCACTGTGTCCAGATGGCTATCGTAGACCAGCTTGCGGGGGCCATCGCCAATTTCCCCAATGATGTTGCCCATGCGGTCAAACCAGACGCGGTTAAAGCCCACCTTACGCATCTCAGCAGCGGCATGTTCGCACACGTCTTTGATCTGGCTGTCGTAGCTGGGGATGGCGCATAATTCGCGCATGAAGTCGATCAGGCGCGCACGGTGGGCCTCGACGCGCGCATTGATCTGCGGGATTTTATCGAGTGCCGAACTCATGAACGGGTGTTGCTCCTTAGGTGTTGGGTTCGCGCTATGCTGAACTCGGCATTATAGCGCGCCAGGGTCAAAAAGCAAAAACCCTCGGCCTCTTAAGAGTTGGTGGACAGCATTTTTACCTCCAGGTCGCCCGAGCCCAGTTCGATGCTGAGTTCTACCCGCGCCCCTGCCCCTGGAAAGTTGCGTGTTTGCCAGAGCTGTTCGGCCTGGTCCTCGGTGGCTTGCACCGGCATAAAGCTGGCAGGCAGGTCTACATCGCCCGAGCCAGCGCGAATGATCATAATCCGCATGGCTGTTGTGGAGGGGACGTGTAGGGTTAGGGGCCCGGAGTGCATTATCACCTCGGCACCCAGGGCCACTTCTTCGCCCAGGGTGATGGTCACCGCACCGGAGCCAAGCTGCACCGCTTCATCAAAGTTCAGGTGCGCCTGGTTAGGGAGAATAAGCTCCACATCGCCACGCCCAAATTCCAGTTCCGTGATCAGCGGGTGTTGCTCATCAGTCGGCGGCAGGTAAAGCACTGCCTTTGCATCACCAAATTCAACGTCCAGGCGGCGCAGGTTCAGTTGTCGCAGGTCCGCGAAGACAGTCCCGGTATGTAAAGTGAGCTGGATGTCCATCGGAACTACAGGCGAAAGCAGCACTTCCCACTCTGGCGCACCATCCCGGAAAAAAGCAAAACTGCTTTCTGCTTCCGCCAACATCAAGCGTCGGTGCCCATCTCCGCCATCCTGAAAGACCACGCTGCCCCAGTATTCCACATTCGCCAGGATCAACCGGCTCTTATCCCGCGTGGGGAGGGCAGCAAGCTGTAATGGGGCGTGGCGCGGCTCCACATGGACCGTGGCGCTCTGAGCGCCGTTCAATGCTGCCTCGAACATGCCCGTATTAGGGCTGCCGCAAGCGCTCAGCCCGAGCGCTAGTACGGCTACCCACCAGCTCCACTGCGCGATCTTCATAGGGTCCTCTGCTTGCCCTTGATCGTTCTTCTATTTATCTGACTATAACCCCATGTCAGCAGACGAGCCTCACCCTTTCGGGGGAAATTCAGCCTGGCCGTTCGTTGGGGGGGTCCAGGTCGCGCAGTGTTCTTTCGATTTCTTCGGTAAGCTGGGCACGCCGAGCCGCGCTAAAGGGGTCGTCAATCTCGGCATAAGCTTCTGCGATGTCATCCAGGCGGTTGGTCAGGCGCCCCACTCGCTCACGCGCCTTGTCAAGTCCGCGTTCTGCCACGGTGCTCCCGAAGGCTACCAGGCGCGCCGGGAGGCTGGCCTGAATTTCCAGGGCCGCGGTAATGCGCTCGTGGAGCCACTGTTGGGTGGCCGCCATATCCTGGGCGGTTGCGCTGTTGGGCGGCGCCAGGCGTGCGGTGCGCTGAGCATTTTCTGCCTGTTCGATGAGCCGGGCAATCTGAAAAGTCAGCCCCTGCATCTCCTGCAAGAGTTCTGCGCCCCCCTGCCGAGGGTGGCAGGCTCTTGAGGGTCTGGTTTGCGGCGCGTTCTGCGCTCAGCATCCGTTCGTAGTGTTGGACAAAGGCCGGGTCCACATGCCCGCGCAGCACATCCTTGATGCGGCGATAGTTGATGTTCACCTGTGGATCGTTATAGTAGAGAAAGCGTAACCGCTTGAGGCGTGTTTCCAGGTTATGATCCAGGGTAGGCACATCCAGGATCATGAGTACCTGGTCCAGCCAGGTACGGAGTTGTTGCCAGAGACGGTGAAAAAAACTGGGTTCCATGGGGATTGCTGGGTTGTGCTCTTTGGCTCAGCGCGGGCCATCGGCCAGGGTGCGCGCCAGCCCATTATGGCGCTCGATGAGCATGGGGAGTTCCAGGGTCGTCAGGCGGCCCTGGTCCACCACGCGCCGCCCATTGATGTAGCTGTAGTCCACATGGCTGGTGTGGCAAAATACCAAGGCGGCAACCGGATCGTGCAGGGCGCCTGCGTAATGTGGCTGATCCAGATTATAGGTGATGAAATCTGCGGCCATGTTCGGGGCCAGGGCGCCAATGTCATCGCGCCCCAGCACTTGCGCCCCGCCCAGGGTGGCCAATTCCAGCGCTTGTCGGGCGCTGAGCGCATCAGCACCGTCTTTGACACGGGCCAACAGCATGGCCATGCGCGCTTCGTTTAGCAGATTGTTGCTATCGTTAGAGGCGCTGCCATCCACGCCCAGGCCCACCCGCACGCCCGCCGCTAGCATCTGCCGAAGCGGCGCAATTCCGCTGCCCAGGAACATGTTGCTAGCCGGGCAGTGGGCGACCCCGGTGCCGCTCTGCGCGAATTTGCGAATACCACTCTCAGAAAGGACCACGCAATGCGCGTGCCAGACGTCCTCGCCCAGCCAGCCAAGTTCAGCGGCGTAGCTACTGGGCGTGAGGTTGAACATCTCCAGGCTATAGACGTGGTCATCCTGGTTTTCTGCCAGGTGGGTGTGCAGGCGAACCCCGGGTAGGCACGGGCCAGCGTGGCGGATTCGCGCATCAGGTCCTGCGACACACTGAAGGGAGAACAGGGCGCCAGCGTGATGCGCAACATCGAGAAACGGCTGTTATCGTGATATTGCTCAATGAGGCGCTGCGAGTCCTTCAGGATGTCGGGTTCTGCCTCCACGACCCGGTCTGGTGGAAGGCCGCCCTGGCTTTCGCCAACGCTCATGCTGCCCCGGCTGGCATGAAAGCGCAACCCGATTGCCTGCACCGCGCGAATTTCATCATCAAGCGTGGCGTCATTCGGGAAAATGTAGAGGTGATCGCTGGCGGTGGTGCAACCCGAAAGCATGAGTTCCGCAGCGGCGAGTTGGCTACTCGTAAAGATGTGTTCTGCCGTGAGGTTAGCCCAAACCGGGTAGAGGCTCGTCAGCCAGTGGAACAGCGTTTTGTTCTGGGAGGCAGGCCAGGCCCGTGTAAGGGTCTGGTAAAAATGGTGATGCGTGTTCACCAGGCCGGGCAGCACCACATGCCGCCTGGCCAGGTCCAGCACGTCGTCAGCGCTGTTTGGTAAGCCTGCGGTGGGGCCAACCTGCTGGATAACGCCATCCACAGCATAGAGCCCACCGCCGGGAATCTCGTGCCGTTCGGCGTCCATTGTCACCAGGGTGTGCGCGTTTTTGACCAATAAAGTGCCCATGGTTAGCTCAGCCCTTCAATTGCCATAAAGTTATTGAGGGTATTTTGCATCAGCATGGCAATGGTCATTGGGCCAACGCCGCCGGGTACGGGGGTAATATGGCTGGCGATGGCCTGGGCGCGCTCAAAATCCACATCGCCCACCAGCCGGTAGCCGCGTGGGGCAGCAGGGTCATCCACCCGGTTGATGCCGACATCAATCACGGTTGCACCGGGCTTGATCCATTCCCCGGTGACCATTGCAGGCCGCCCCACGGCCACCACCAGCACATCCGCGGCCCGGCAGACTGCCGCCAGATCACGTGTGCGGCTGTGGGCAATCGTCACGGTAGCATGCGCATGCATCAAGAGCAGGCCATGGGCGTACCTACGATGTTGCTGCGCCCCACCACCACCGCTTGCGCGCCGTTCAGGTCCACCCCCGCTTCGGCCAGCATCACCATGATGCCATTCGGCGTGCAGGGGATGGCATTGGGTTGGCGGCCCTTCATCGCCAGCAACCCCAGATTGGTAGGGTGCAGGCCATCGGCGTCTTTGGCATAGTGGATGAGGTCCAGCAAGGCATTTTCGTCCAGGTGCGTAGGCAGGGGCAACTGCACCAGAATACCATGGATGGCTGGGTCATTGTTCAGGCGCCGCAGCAAGTGTGCAACTTCCGCCTGGGCAACGTCTGCCGGCAGTTCATGGTGAAAGGACTGAACGCCCAGTTCTGCGCTCACGCGGCGCTTGCTGCGGACGTAGGTATGCGAGGCGGGGTTGTCGCCAATGAGCACGGTCGCCAGGCCCGGTGCCCGCCCAACCTGCTCGGTTAACCGTGCGACTTCGCCTGCAAGCCTGGCGCGGATTTGTTGGGCCAGCATGTTTCCATCTAACAGCATATTGTTCTCACCTGGTTAGGGCCTGTTGAACAAGCGACACAACCGCCTGCAGCAGGCCAGCAAGTCGACGTAATGGGCGCTTTGCCAGTTCCGTTCTTTGTCAAAAAGCTCCGACAATTTCCGACAACACACCCAAAATGGATCGTGTACTATTATATCAGGGTGTATCCCATACCCCATTCTTCTTCTGATGATCAAGGTCCACTACAGAGTCTGATGTGTAGTAGTTAGGATAGGCGAGATTATGGCAAAACACGCGAGTCGTCCGAGAACGCGCAAACACCCTCCTGAGTTGACGAGTGCTGCGCAACCACACTTTTCCCAGAGTGGTCAAGCGTTGGTTGAGTACGCAATGATCACAGTTTTACTTATTCTTTCGCTCATCGTAATCCTTTCCATTACCGGACCGGCAGTGGGCAACGTGTTTAGCAACACCGTGGCCAACCTGCTGGACCTCACCCTGGAACCTGAGGAGGCGATGTCTGAGGCGGAGTTCTGGAACATGGTGACGGCGGTCGCGTCCTACACGCCAAAAGCCGTGCCGCTCATCACCAACACCCCAGCAGGTGAGCAAATTGACCGGGACTCCGATTTTGACGGCATCCTGGACTCTGCCGACACCTGCCCCACGGTGCCAAACGTAGGCACCAACGACAATGGCAACCTGCGCACCCAGTGGTCGCAAAACCGCGACCGCGAACACCTCTTTGATGCCTGGTGCCAGGCGAACCAGGGCACGAACGCCCCCTGCACGCCGGACGGTGATGCGGACTCCTGCGACTTGGACTGGGCCAACGACGACAATGACAACTACTGGTACTTCCAGGATAACTGCCCGGATGTGGCCAACAATGACCAGCTTGATAGCGACGGCGACGGCCTCGGCGATGCCTGCGACCCCGACTTCGTAGACACCGATGGCGACGGAACGGTGGACTCGCTTGATAACTGCCCCAGTGTTTCCAACCCGGACCAGGCCGATGATGACGCCAACGGCATCGGGAACCTGTGCGACCCCACCTATCTGGATGATGATAATGATGGGGTGCGTAACTTCCAGGACAACTGCCCCAACGTGGCCAACCCCGGCCAGGAGAACGCCGACGGGGATGACCATGGCGATGCCTGCGACAACTGCATGGACCAAGCCAACAACGACCAGGAAGACCTGGATGGGGATAACATCGGTGACGTGTGCGACTCCATCATCGCCACCCCAACCCCCGAAGACCAGGAATTTGACGGCGATTTTGAAGACAGCGGCACCATCGAAGACAACTTTGAGTTTGACTTCGATGATGTGACTGAGAATGATGAAACTGAACTGATCCTGACCGGTTGGGAGGCGGAGTGGTGGAACTGGCAGGGTGATGGCAGCGGTGGATGCAGCTGGGGCAACATCTTTAACGCCAGCACGGGCGAAACCACTCGCACCCCGGCAGCCACCAACACCGAAAGCGAACTGAACTTCCCACGGGCCAACCACCCCAACTGGACCAACCCTGAGTTTGCAGATGACATCCCGCACCCGGACCTGGTGGAGTCCAACTTCTGTGCACGCTTCCAGAAGACCAACATCGAAACGCCAGTGGGCGACTACACCGTGCGCATCCGCAAGGATGACAACATGCGGGTCTTCTTCAAATCCAGTGCTTCCACCAACTGGACGCGCGTGTTTGACGAGTGGTGGTACAACGCTGCCAGCGCCGACGCCGATGGCACTGAATTCACCTGGACCAAGACCTTTGACGGTCCAATGGACATTCGCATTACCTTTGGCGATAGCGGCGGCTTTGGGCGCCTGAACTTTGCGATGACGCAGAGCAATGACGTTACCGCAGATGGCGACGACTGGAACGTGGAATGGTGGAACCTGGGTAGCAACGACACCAGTTTTGGTGCCAATAACTGTAACTACGGGAACATCTTTAACCCGGCCACTGGGCAAACGCTCAGCGCGGCTTCGGCAGCCACCCCGCGCGCCACCTCCACCGTCACCACCATCAATTTCCCCTCCTCGTTCCCGCGCCCCAGCGGAGTGAACAGCGATTTCTGCTCGCGCTATACCAAGTCGGTGAACCTGGCCGCGGGCAACTACATGATCGAATATTCCAAGGATGACGGCATCGGTGTTTACATCGATGGCGAGCAGATCCTGTTCGATTGGAGCTGGGACCCGAACCAGGCCAACACGGTCTACGCCCCCATTGGCATCGACGAAGGGGGTACCAAGGAGATCGTGATCATCCACCGCGACACAGGCGGTGGCGAGCGCCTGACCTTTGAGATGTTCCCAACGGACGGTTTTAATGAACGGGGCGAATGCGACTGGGGCCTGACGACCACGCAATTTACCTCGGCGCCATCCTCCTGGTGGAGCGGTGCACCGGCCTGGGGCAACCCGCCCACGTCAACCGGTGGCTATGCGCCCAACAGCTACTGCATCTTGCGGTTGCGCGGCAGCATCAGCGCCAGCGGCATCGACCGGCCCATCCTGCGCTTCCAGAGTCGGCACGACCTGGGCAGCGGCGACTACGCCTACCTGGCCCTGCGCGAAGTGGGTACCTCCGAATGAAGATCGTCCGTATCCACCAGGGGGCCTCGACCAATAACTGGCAGCTGATCGAAGTCAACCTGACCAACCTGCCGGTTTACACCGAAGCCACACGTAAAGCGACCGGTCCGGCGCCAGAGACGATCAGCTACCGCAACCTGTCGTTTGAGGTGGCTTTCATCCTGGAGTCGGATGCTTCAGTTCAGGGTCTGGGGTGGTACATTGACGACATCCGTATGGAAGCGGAAGTGTTCAACGTCTACCGCATCCCCTTTGTGGATGACGTGGAAGATGCCGCCGCCGAGCACTGGGTGGCAGAAGGCAACTGGGGCCGGGGCAACAACTCCTCGCGGAGTGCCACCATTCCTGGCAGGATAGCCCGAACGGGAGCTGGTATAGCAACAATTCCAATACCGCGCTCACCCTGAACGGCTACCTGGACCTGACCGGCAACGAAGCCATTACCCCCGAAATCGTGTTCTGGCACCGCTGGAGTTTGGCCAGCAACGACCGCATCTACGTGGAAGTGTCGCCAGACTTCGGCGCCACCTGGATAACGCTCAAGCGGAACCCTGCCGACGTAGGTGCCCCCAGCTACCTGGAGCAAGGGACGATAGCCACTGACTTCCGGCAGGAGGTGCTCTCACTCTATCACCCGAACCAAAACTACTTCGGGGAGCAGCTTTTTGTGCGCTTCCGCCTGGAGACGGACTCCAGCAGCACCGAGGACGGCTGGTACATTGACGACATCGAATTCCGCAACCGCCCCAACGACAACGTGATCTACCCGGTGCCCGCCTGGTGCGAAAACGTGGAAGGCGATCTGTCCGTCAATAACTGGGTCACAGAAGGTAACTGGGCGCGTTCTTCGGAAAGAACCTACCAGGGTAGCTTTGCCTTCTCGGATAGCCCCGGACAGAACTACCAGAACAACAGCAACAGCTCGCTCATCCTGGGGCGGCGCGTGAACCTGGCCGGGCTGGGGGCCAACGCCATGCCAGTCCTGGAATTCTGGCACCAGTGGCACCTGGAACGCGTCGATAGCCTGAATATCGATGTCTCGCTGGATGACGGCGCCACCTGGCAACCAACGCCGCTGTGGTCGCACACCTTCACGGAGACAAACGGCGGCAACAAGCCTGCTGATTACCCGGCCAGTGTGGCCAACGAGCGCTGGAACCAGCAGCAGCGGTGGCAACGCACCGTGGTCTACCTGCTGGACCTCAAGGAAGAGGGAAACCTGCGCTTCCGCTTCCGCCTGGATGCCCGCAACCACTCGGACACAGGCGGCGGCTGGTGGATTGACAACCTCTGCATCCGCCTGTTGGACGAGCCAACGATTGGCTTCCCCTCGTCGCAAGACCTGGTGAATAGCGCGGCGGTCAACAACTGGCACCTGGGCCCGTGGGGACCAGTCACCGACAGCGGGCGCACGGTCTTTAACGAAAGTCCCAGCGGCAACAACACCAACTGGTCAGACTCCATCCTGGAGTTGCGGCCTTCCATCAACTTGACGGGCATCACTGCCGCGCAGCAGCCCACGCTTTACTACTGGGAGAAAGCCCGCCTGCGTGATTCTCAGCGCATCTACGTTGAGGTGTTGCCGGTGAACGGTGACGGTATTCCCGTCAACAGCTCCGGCCAGATCATCGACAACCCGCGCTGGGAACTGATCTCCAGCCATAACACGGACTATCGCAACGATGCCTATGTGCGGCGTCAGTTCGACCTCTCCCGCTACCTGAACACCACGCAATACCCTGGCGGCTACCTGCGCTTGCGCTTCCGCTTGCAGCACATGAACAGTGATGGTGACACGGCAGACGGCTGGATGATCGACGACGTGCAACTGCGCTTGCGCAACGGCACCTTTGCCCAGGGTGGCGTGCCAACCTTCGGCGATGGCTTCACCGAAGCGGCCAACGGGGGTGCGCCGGACTGGGTGCGCGAAGGTAGCTGGAGCGTGGTTAATGCTCAGCGCGAATTCGGCACCGGGAGCGCCTTCCCGCCTGGCACCTGGAACGCCTACTACTACAACCTGGACTGGAGCGCCTCGAACCGTCGTGGCGTGCTGTGGGGCTCGGAAGCAATCGTCGCCAGCGACCTGAACTTCGATTGGGGCACGTGCTGCGCCCCTCAGATCGTGCTGGACAACAACGATGATAGCGACCGCGACAGCGCCTATGTAGCGGTCTACGAGCGCCAGATCGCGGTCTTCAGCAGCGAAGGGCTGGAAGTCAAGTTTACTGGCTCCAGCGAAGACGAGTTCCGCGTGGTGGTGACCAACAGTCTGGGGGCGAGCGTCATCCAGAACTGGACGAAAAACGCGACCTTCACCTACGCCTTCCCAGTGGGTATCTCGACGCTGAGCGTAGAATGGATCGATAGCTACGACCATAACCGCCTCTCGATGACTTTCGAGAACGCGCGCTTGCAGGCGGACATCCTGGCGGATGGCGCCTGGGAAGCCACTTACTTCCGTGCCTGCCCCAACTACACCGCGCAGCCGCCCGCCTGGAACGCTGATGATCCCGAGCGGCACCCGGTGGTTGACTTCAGTTGGACCAACACCGCGCCTTCTGTGGTGATGAACAGCAACTTCGAAGTCGGTGGTTTGCTGACCTCGGCGGGCCTGGGGACCAACACGGACCCCTTCCAGATCAATAGCGAAGGCTACTTCTACTTCGAAGCCGAAGGCAACGAAGACAACCCCAGCGATGCCTTGCTGCAATCTATCGCTAACGAGTCGGTAGCCGTGAGCGGCCAGTTCGATTACTGGGCCTTCCAGAACCAGACCCAGACCCGTGCTGCCCACACCAGCACGCCCAATCAGCACCAGGGGTTCCCGGGTTTTGATAGCGACCGCGCTAACTTCACTGGCACGGGCTATATGCTCTCATCGGCGCGGAACAGTGGCTTTAACCCGGCGGAAGCGGTTAACCATGGGCTACGCCTGGATTACCGCTTTGCGGTGCCAGCAGGCCAGGGCGGCACCTGGTATGTGGCTGTCCGCTACGCCACTGGCAACCAGACCATCAGCAGCCGCAACACCCTCTTCTTCGGGCTGGATGGCCAGGTGGCGCTCAGCGACCAGACCTTCAGCACCACCAACACGGATCGTAACTCGAATCTGGTCGACGACTCCAACAGTGAAGCCTTCCGCTGGTTCGGGAACTGGAACAACAGCGGCAGTAACGACATGCGCCTCAACCTGACCGGCGGCCAGACCTACACCCTTAACATCTGGCCCAGCGAGCCGGGTGTGGCGGTGGACGCCATCTGGATTGGCCGTGACCCGCGCAGCAACGTGAACAACCCGGCCACCTCCAACACCTCCTGCACCTATCCTGCCAACCGCTACGAGCAGTGGATCGCGGAGTACAGCCGCCTCATCAGCGTGAGCGATGCCACCACCGTGACCTTTAACGTCCAGAGTGACGACGGCCACCGTGTCTATGTGGATGGGGTGCTGCAATCGACGGGCAACAAGTGGAACAGCGGCTCGCAGACCAGTTCGGTGCCAGTGACCATGACGCCGCTGGGTTCGCCCTATGAGATTGTGGTGCAATACCGGGCAGGTGGGTCCCCGAACTTCATCCGCATCTCCCCGGCTATCCAGTCGCCTGCCTTCCATACGGATAACAACCCGGCAGAAACCACCAATGCGGATCAGTTCAACACCAACTATCCGCGCTTCTCTGGCTATAGCCTCATCCTGCAAGGGGACTTCGAGCTCCAGCCTGGTACGGCGCCGCTCATCACTTGGTGGCAGCGTTACCAGCTCCATGGCACAGATGCCATCGTTGTGGAGGTATCGCAGAACGGCGGCTACGACGCCATGCAAGGCGAAGGCAGCCAGTGGATTGAGGTCTTCCGGGCCACAGGCTCGCGCAATACCTGGCACCGACGCGTGGTGGACCTGGTGGCTGTGCTGGAGGCCCTGGGCGAAACATCCATCACTCAACTTCGCAACGTGACCGTCCGCTTCCGCATCGACGCCCTGCGCGATTCGGACAGTAATCCGGGCTGGTTTATTGACGACATTGCCCTGACGGACTAGCGCCACAGGGCCAGCCCCAACCTAGGGAAAGCCGCGCCGCACTTGGTGCGGCTTTTCTTTTGTCTAATCGCGGGGTTGTGGGCTGCTCAACCAGCGCTCCAGCCTGGCCGCCATCGGCCTGCATCGCGGCTAGCATGCGGTCAAGCGCCCGGTGCTGACGACCGCCAATCTGCACGGCGCACAG
>JAAUUD010000312.1 GCA_012031655.1 Anaerolineae bacterium
CACGGTCGCCACGCCCGTTGGGGTGTTTGCCGGGGTAGCAGCGGGTGACGCTGGCCATGTAGTGCCGCGCCCGAAAATCGGCCTCCTCAAACCCCGCCTCCGCCAGCCATTTAAATAACCGCGTGCCAGAGGTGTAGTTAAAGGGCCGACCGTTTGCGACCTCGGTGTGGCCCGGGGCTTGCCCAATGATCATGGCACGGGCAGTGGGCGGCCCAGAGAACACCGGTGGCCCGCTGATGGTGTATCCAGCCTCGGCACACTGGCGGCAAGCCCGAATGCGCGCCTGAAGTTCCAAGAAATCCATCGAAAATCCCCACTCGTAAAGAAGATTTTACAGGTTGGTGCCCAGTATAAGGCTGGCGATGGTAGCCCAAAGGTTAGAAATATGTTAGAATGAAATTCGCCAACTGCGGTGAGCATAGCGCAAGGAAAGCTGCATGTTACTTTATCAAGAAGATGCGGAACTGCTATTCCCCACCCGTCTTATCCCCCTCCTGCGCGATATGCGCGGCCAACAATTCGCTGACCTGGTGGACCGGGTACAGGGTTGCGGCGAAAAAGACGTCGAAACCCTGGGCTTTGTCCTGATGATGATCCGCCTGACCAGCTGCCTGACTTGCTCAGCAGATAGCTTCCGCGCCATGAATGGCTGCACCCGTTGTGCCTTCAAGGCCATCCGTGGCTTCAAGGGCACCGACGCAGACCTGATCGCCCGCTGGCAAGCCGCCTGCGCGGATGTGCAGTGCTGGCAGGCCGGCGGCCCCGCACCCAGCGACTAGCCCCTGGTCCACCCAAACGCATCTCATACGAACCTGGCCCTGCCCCCTGGCAGGCAGGCGGGGATTTGCTACAATAAAACAGAATAGCATCACGTAAATTAAGGGCTTTCACATGTCTGAACTCGTTCAACAGGCCATGCAAGCGCTCAGTCGGGTGATCGACCCCGACCTGCGACGTGATATCGTCTCCCTGGAGATGGTGCAGGATTTGCAAATCCTGGACGGAGTGGCCAGTTTTCGCTTTGTGCTGACCACGCCCGCTTGCCCGCTGAAAGACCACTTCGTCCAAGAAGTGGACAACGTCTTGCTGCCGCTGGAAGGCATCGACTCCGTGAAGATCACCTGGGATGCACGCGTGCCCAAGGGTTTGCACGGCAACCTGAACATGCCCATGCAAAACATCATCGCGGTGGGCAGCGGCAAGGGCGGCGTTGGCAAGAGCACCGTTTCAACCAATCTGGCGGTGGCGCTGGCCGGGCATGGTGCCCGTGTGGGCCTGCTGGATGGCGACATCCTGGGGCCGAACATCCCCACCATGGTTGGGCTGGGTTTTGCCCGCCCGCGTGTGACCACAATCAATGGCCAAAACAAGATGATCCCCTACGAAGCTTATGGCGTTAAGGTCATGAGCATGGGCTTTCTGGCCGACCCCAACACCCCGATGATCTGGCGTGGCCCCATGTTGCACAGCGCCATCCGCCAGTTCTTTAGCGATGTCGATTGGGGCAACCTGGACTATATGGTGGTGGACCTGCCCCCCGGCACCGGCGATGCTGCGCTTTCGCTGGCGCAATCCGTGCCGCTCACCGGTGCCGTGATCGTCTCTCAGCCGCAACAGGTGGCCATTGAAGACGCTCGCCGCGCCATCGCCATGTTCGAAAAGCTCAATGTGCCCGTGCTGGGCGTGGTAGAAAACATGGCCGGAGAGTTCTTTGGCAGCGGGGGTGGCGAAGCCCTGGCCGTAGAACGCAGGGTTCCTTTCCTGGGGCGGGGTGCCGCTGGGCGCCAACGTGCGCGAAGGCGGCGACGCCGGCCATCCTGTCGTGGCGACTGACCCCACCAGCCCGCCCGGCGAAGCTTTTGCCCGCATGGCGCAGGCAGTGGCTCAGCAGGTCTCAATTCAGGCCATGGCCCAGGCCAACTTCATCCCGATCAACATCATCGGCTAGTCCTCCATACCACCTGGCCTGGCTGCCTGGGCCGGGTGGTTCACAGCTCCAACTGGCCAATCGGCAACAGCAGCGAGAACACACTGCCCTTATTGGGGCGGCTCTCAACCTGAATACTCAGGTTGAGCCGGTCGCAAAGCAACTTAACCAGGGCCAGCCCCACCCCACTCCCCCCAAAGCGACGCGTGGTGGAAGAATCAATCTGGTAAAACTCACGGAAAATCAGCTCTTGCTGGTCCCGCGCAATGCCAATGCCTTGGTCAACCACGCCAAGCCAGATGTGCTCGGCGCTGTGCGGCTGGGCACGGATGATGACTGAATTTTCGTTGGGGTCGAACTTCAGGGCGTTATCCAGCAAAAGCTGCAAAATCCTGGCGAGCGCACGCTTGTCGCTGTGCACCAGAGGGAGATCCGGGGCGATCTCCCGCACGATGCGCCCCTGGGTGCGCGTTGGCAAACCGCTCCGCTCGATGTGCCGAATCGCCTGGTCGACAGAATCGCGCAAAAAAACGGTTCCAGTTTCAGGTTCTCGCTGCGCGCCAGTCCGCCGCATTCTGGATGATGCCCTCTAGCCGGGCGATGGCCTGGTTGGCCAGGGCTGCCGGGGTGCTGTCGGGGTCGGCTTTGCGCACGTCCTCCGCCAGCAAATGCACAGCGGATTTGATCTGCAACATCGGCGTGCCCATCTCATGCGACACAGTATTCAAGATATTGCGCTTGAGCATATCCGCCTCTTTGACCTGCGCCAGCGCTTCTTCTAGCTCGCGGTTACGCTTGGCCAGGTCATCCATCAAGCGACGCCGTTCAGCCAGCAGGCCGTCAATCTGCACCTTGGTACGCAATAGCGCTTGCACCCGCACCAGCAGGTCAATTTCCATCACGGGCTTGGGCAGGTAGTCATCTGCGCCAGAGAGCATGCTTTGCAACCGCTTGCGCTCTGCCGCCTGGTTGGTAATGATGATCACGGGCAGGTAGTTGAGCTGGGGATCGTTGCGGAGCCGCAGCGTCAGCTCCAGCCCGCTCAGGTCCGGCAGATTGAGGTCCAGAATTAACAGGTCGGGTGGGTGCGCCGCCACACGCTCCAGCGCCTCGGCACCGTTATTCGTCACCTCCACTTTGTAGCCCTGGCGCGTGAGGTAAGTTTGCAACGAAGCGCCATGCGCTGTATCGCCATCCGCCACCAGCAAACGCGGCTGGGCAGGCGTGAACTCCAGAGCATCGGGCTTAAACTGGGTTGACAGAGTCATGCTCACTCATTTCATCTCTTTCACACCGGATTCTAGCGAATCCAGGCGAGAAAAGGCGAGTCAATCCCGTTAGGGTTCCTTAACCCATTGGTTAGGATTGGAGCGAGCAGGCGACACATTCATGGCGCGGGCGTGGGTGTGGCAGGTGGCGCATACTCCACCACCTGCACTTCGCGCTCAAAGCAAGAGCTATAGTTGGCCCCCAGAAACACCTCAAAGTCGGCGGTGCGGTTGGGGTCTGGCTCAAACTGCACCTGGTCGGCACGCACGTTCAGCACGCGCGCCAGTTCTTCCAGGCTGCTGCCCTTGGTGGCCCCGGTGTAATCGATGATCACCGTCTCGGCATAGGGGGCTTCGGCTGGCCCCTGCGGTTGCGCCAGCAGCCCTTCCCAGATCAACCGATCCGCCGCCACCGCGTCCCAGCGTGCATCCTGACCGCTGCCATCATAAATGTGGATGCGTGCTGCGTCTGTCACCAGGCGATTTTGGGTAGGCGGCGTCAGGAAGTTCTGCACCATGGTGATCATCGCGCCATTGGGCAGCTGCACATTATCCCCGCTGGGCGTTGTCCACGAACGCGACTCGATGTTGAGCCGAAAGAAGTGATTCTCGATGGCGTTGGGTTCCAGCGTCAGGCCAAGCGGCGCCAGTTGTAGCACCACCTCCAGCGGCACGTTGGTGTCCACCACGGCCAGCATATCATTCCACAGGCTCGGCAGTTGAGAGAGCAAACCCAGGTCGCGGCTCTGCGCCCAGATGGCCCGCAACAACTGCTGCTGACGACGGCCCCGGTCAAAGTCGGTGGAGTTGCTGCGCGTGCGCGCATACCAGAGCGCCTCGCGGCTGTTCAGGTGATGCACGCCAATCGGCAGCGTAGTAAGTTCAAAAATCGGTTGCTGCTCGGCGTCGTATTCCCCGGTGAACAGATACCCGCGCACAGGGCAATCCACCGCGATGGTGACCCCCTCCAGCACATTGATGATGGCCTGAAAACCAGAAAAATCGACCATGGCATAGTAGTGCAGCTCAATCCCAAAGTTATAGAGCACGGCCTGGCGGAACATCCCCCAGCCCCCGTCGGTCCACCCGATGCTCTCCCCGCGCCCCCAGGCCAGGTTAAGGCGCTGCATCCCCCAATTCGGCACATAAACCAGCAGGTCGCGCGGCAACGCCAGCATGGAGACCGTGTTCGTGGTGGTGTTCACGCTCACCACGATCATCGTATCGGTGCGAAACACATTATCCTGCTGCAACGACTCCTGGTCGTGCCCCAACAGCACGATATTCATCAGGCTAAAGTTACGCCCATCCGTGACGCTGGGCAGCAAGCGCGGCATTGGTCACATTAAGTTGAATATCGGTGACCATGCAAAAGAAGCGCTTCATATGTTTGGCCG
>JAAUUD010000313.1 GCA_012031655.1 Anaerolineae bacterium
GTTGCTCGTCCTGGGGCGGGCTTTGCGCAGCAGGGCGCTGATCTGCTTTTCGCCCAGCGCCAGTTTTGCATGCTCGCTTTGCAGGCCGCCAGCACCTCTTGCAGCGTTTGCGGGTCAGAGCCAGGCGGCAGCAAAAGCGCATCTGGCACGGCCACCACCGCCGCTTGCTGGTCCGCGGCGGCGGGGACGCTCTGCCGGCGCGCAGCTCCGCGATCAGGCGGTCGTAGTCGTGCGGTTTATCCGCCGTCCAGAGGATGTATTGATATGGCAATAGTTGGTAGGGTGGCTCGCACGGCTCGACCATCAGGCAGTGCAGCGGCTTGCGCTTGTTATAAAAATAGAACCATTCGTTAAAGACCTCGTGCGATTGCATGGAGCGCGGGGTCATCAGCAGCACCAGGCGCTCGGCGGCCTCCAGCCCAGCCTGGATGGACTGCGACCAGCGCTCGGTGTGCCGGATGCTAAAAATATCCTGCCAGACGCGAAAACCCGCCGCCTGTAACCGCTGGTTAAGCTCCAAGGCCACCGCCTGCGACTGGCGCTGATAGGAGATAAAGATCATGGGGGCCGGGGAGGAAGTCATGGCTCTGTATCCTTCGTTGTTGCACGCCCTGGGGCGCCCTGGCGATGGGCACAGGGAGAGGGCCGGAACCAGGACCGCCCCCCTCCCCAGCGCAGATCATGAAAACAGCAACGCCGCAACACCGCGCAGCAGTTGCGCCGAGTTGATGGGCTTGGAGAATTGAAAGTCTGCCCCAGCGCTGGCTGCCTGGCCATCATCATCCACAATCGTCAGGATGATAACCGGCAACTTGCCCGTGGCGGGGTCCTGCCGGATGCGGGACGTTAATTCAAAGCCATCCATTTCGGGCATCATCACATCGGTGATGAGCAAGTGTGGCGCCTGGGTGCGGACCAGGTGCAGGGCCTGGGCGCCATCAGCGGCGTGCAGCACCTCCAATTCCAGGCCCTGCTCATCAAAGGCTTCTTCCAGCGTTTGCTGGACCAACAGGCGGATGTTCGCTTCGTCGTCTGCCACCACAATACGGTAGGTCATATCACCCCAGGAGGTCAAAAACGCCCAGCACAAGCTGGTCTTCGGGCACGGGTTTATCAAAAATGCGGTTGGCACCTGCCTCGGTTACACGCTGCACATCCTCGGCCCGCGAAAGCAGGATCACCGGAATTGCAGCGGTGGCGGGGTCGCTTTTGAGTAGCGTCGTGGCCTGATAGCCGTCAATTTCTGGCAACTGGGCGTCAATCACCAGCAAGGTGATCAACTCCCGCGCGATGATATCCAGGGCTTGCTGGCCGTTCACGGCCTGCAAAAACTGCACCTGGCGCCCCTCCCGGGCAAAGGCGGTTTGCAGCACATGCACCAAACGTTGGCGGATCGCTTCGTCATCGTCACAGATCAAGATTTTGGGGATCATGGACTGTCCTTGTTCTCGATGTCGGCGGTGTGGAGAGCCGCAGGGTGCGTGCCTCCCCCTTCTATTGTAACCTGAGCGGCGGCACTAAGCATCCGAAGCCGCCAGCCAGGGCAAGCGAATCCGGAAGGTGCTCCCCTGGCCCAGCGTGCTTTCGACCTCCACCTGGCCGTTGTGCTGCTGCACCACCGCCCGCACAATCGATAGCCCCAGCCCGGTTCCATCAATGGCCTGGTGGGGGGCGTGGTCTACCCGATAGAAGCGCGCAAAGATGTGCGGCAGGTCCGCTTCGGGGATGCCCAGGCCAGTATCCTGCACTTCAAAAACCAGGTGTTCGGCCTGGCGAAAAGCCGCCAGGGTCACCTGGCCGCCGGGTTCGGTGTACTTCACCGCATTGGAGAGCAGGTTTTGCAGGGCGCGTTGCAACCGGGCCGCATCAAAAACCGCGTTGGCGTGGGTGTGGTTCTCCAGATAGAGGTGGATTTCGCGTTGCTGGGCCAGGGTTACCACGCTTTCCAGCGTGCGCTCCAGAAAGTCCGGCAGGGCGACCTCGGCAGGGTGCAAGGCCAGGCCGGTTTCCAGCCGGGCCAGCTCCAGAATATCATCAATCAACTGATGCATGCGGCTAACGTCCTGCTCGATGCGCGCCAGATAATCCTGGGCGCGCAGGGCGTCCTCAAAGCCATGCTTGCGCAGCAGGTAGAGCGTGGTCTTGATGCTGCTGATGGGCGTCTTGAGGTCGTGCGAAACCGCGTTCAGGTAGTCGTCTTTAATGCGCGAGATCGTTTCGTAATAGCTGCGGTCCTGGGCACGCAATTGCTCAATCTGGCGCTGCTTAAAGTGAATGGAAAGCTGCGTTTCGAGCCGCGCCAGCACCTCGGCGGGGTCAAAAGGCTTGGTGATGTAGTCCACCCCGCCCACCTTGAAGGCTTGCAGTTTATCCCAGGTTTCATCCAGCGCGCTCACGAAGATGATGGGCACGTCGCGCAGGCGTGGGTCTGCCTTAAAGGCTTCGCACACCGCGTAGCCATCCATGCCCGGCATGTTGATGTCCAGCAGCACAATATCCGGCACCACTGCCGCCGCCGATTGCAGAGCAAAACGCCCACTGGGGGCCGGGCGCACATGGTAGCCCCGTTCCCCCAGGATAACTTCCAACACTTTTAGATTTTCTGGCGTATCGTCCACGATGAGCACATCGGCCAGATGAGCTTTTTGCATCCGCAACAGCGCTTTCTGCCCTCGGCGCGCACCCGGGGCAATGACCCACAGCAACCAGTGCCCGTTAGCATAGCAGAATCAGCCCCGGTGGGCCAGTTGTTCACTCCAGATATTTGGCCAGCACACGCGCCAGTTCGCGCAGGTCAATCGGTTTGGAGACGTAGTCATCGCAACCGGCCTGCAGGGCCCGTTCGCGGTCCCCAACCATGGCATGCGCCGTGAGGGCAACAATCGGGATGTGGTGGAGGTTGGCATCGGCCTTGATGTGCCCGGTGGCGGTCCAGCCGTCCATCTGCGGCAAAGAAAGGTCCATCAGGATGAGGTCTGGCACCTCCTGAACCGCCTTGCGGACCCCTTCTTCGCCATCCACCGCCACCAGCACTTCGTAATCCAGCGAGGTCAGGACATCGGTGATCAAGATGCGGTTATCGGGATTGTCTTCAACAACCAGGATTCGTTTCCCCATACTACCCAACTCCAGGGCGGCCAGGCGCTGGCCAGCCGCTTGATTATGAAACTGCTTACCGTCAGCGGTTGCGCTGCCGCCCCAGCTTTTGCTGCAATCTTCAGTCTACCACGAAAGGCATGATCATCTGTGCCCGTCCATCCAGCAGTTGGGCCAGGTTGTGTTGCAGGTAGCGCCACTGCGCCGCCGGGTTGGCCTGCTCCGCCAGTTGCGGCGCCAGCGGCTTGCCCTTGCCCCGGATGATGCCAAAGGGCGTGTCGTCTGGCAGGTTGGCCAGCGCCCGCGCCTTCCGTAGCGCGGCCTCCAGCCCGCCCAGTTCGTCTACCAGGTGATGCTCAGCCGCCAGCGCGCCGGTCCAAACACGTCCCCCGGCCAGCGGTTCGAGTTCCTCCGGCGCTTTGCCCCGGCTGGCAGCCACCCGCCCCAGGAACTGGTCGTAGCTGCGCTCGATGATCTGGCGCATGCGCTGCCGCTGGGCTTCATTGAACGGGCTGTTGGGCGCAAAGAAATCCGCATTGGCGCCCCGCTGAAAGTCAAAGGCGTTAAAGCGCAACTTCCGCAACATGTCTGTGTTGATGGCCTTGGCCGCAATCACGCCAATCGACCCGGTGATGGTGCCGGGCTGGGCCACGATCCAATGCGCCGGGGTGGCGATGTAGTAGCCCCCAGAGGCCGCTACGCCGTTCATGTAGGCCACCACCGGGCGCGTGCGGGCCAACTCCGCCAGCGCCGAGGCAATCGCCTCCGAAGCAGAGGCACTGCCGCCCCGACTGTCAATCCATAGCACCACCGCTGCGGCGTGCTCGTTCTGCATCAGGTTGCGGATTTGCTGCACCACGCTCAGGCTACCCAGGCGATCATCCGAAACCAGCGGAAAGCCCCCCGGCCCCCGCCCGGATTTCCCCTCCAGAATGAGGCCCGTCAGCGGCAAAAGCGCCACGTATTTCTCGGGCCGGGGAATGTAGCGCAAAGGCAGCACGCGCTGCGCCTGGCTCCAGGGCGCCAGCTTGGCCTGGTCCAGAAAAGCGCCCAGGGTTTCTTCGGTGGCCAGGCCATCAAGATACCCCTGTTCGAGCGCTTCGTGGTCCAGGTGGGGGGGCGTTGTCAACCATCGCGCGGACAGCCTCTGACGCCATGCCGCGCGCCCTGGCGATGCCTTCCACCAGGATGTCATAGGTGGAGTCCAGCAGCCATTCGGTCTGGGCGCGCACTTCGGGGGTCATATCCTTGGCGGTGAAGGGGTCCGCAAAGCTCTTATAGGGCGAGATGGCCACGGCATCGACCTGCAAGCCCACCGCCGCCAGCGCATCGCGGAAGTAGGTCACGCGGCGGCTCAGGCCCAGGGTGTCCAGCGTGCCGCCGGGCTGCATCACGATCTGATCGCCCGCGCTGGCCAGGTAATACATGGCGGTGTTGTAGTGATGGGCAAAAAAGACCACCCGCTTGCCCTTGCTGCGCAATTCCAGCACCAGGT
>JAAUUD010000314.1 GCA_012031655.1 Anaerolineae bacterium
AGGCACTCCTGGCGGCGTTGGCGAGCCGGTCTTCGGCCGTCAGCCAGCAGTCGGCGACCGTCGTCCCCGTCTTGAACAGCCAAAGCTCCTTGGTCTTGCGCTGGCGCTCCGCGATCCGCGCCTGGCGGTTCTTCTCGCGGCGCATGGCCTCGATTTCTTCGGGCGTCAGCACCACCGGTTGTCCCAGTTCAATCGCCCGTTGCGCCAGCGCATCCGAGCGCACTTCGTCCACCCGGTAGGTCCGCTGGTCTTTTTCCCGCCGGATGGCCCGGCAGATCAGCGCGCCCTCATCCAGGGTATAGATGCTGCACTCGTCGCAGGAGGTCAGCTGCACCGCCGCCTCAGCGATGGTGCCCATCAGGGTGGGGATGTCCATCAGCGCGGTAACGCTCTTGCCGATGTTGTAGAGGATGTTAAGCTCCCGCACGCGCTGGTTTAGCGAGGCGTTGGCGTTGATAAGCCGCTCGGTGAGCTGGTCTTTCTCGTTTCGCAAGCGTGCCGTGGAAAGGCTGCGTTCGATGGCGTCATACATCTCTTCGACCGTATATGGTTTTTTGACGTAATCGCGCACGCCCTTGCGGTAGACCTCAATAGCGATTTCTTCGCTCCCATGAAAAGTCATCAGGATCACGGGGATGTCCAGCTGTTCCGCCTGGAGCGCCTCCAGCACTTCCATCCCGTTCATTTGCGGCATCTGGAGGTCCAACAGCATCAGGTCAGGGTGATACTGGCGGGCCAGTTCCAACCCTTCCAGGCCATCCCGCGCCACCAGATAGTTAAAACCGTTCGGCTCCAACACATACTTCACGATGAAGTCGCGGTTTTCTTTCCCATCGTCAACAACCAGAATGGTTTCGCTGCTCATACGCTCTAGTATATGCTGAAGTGGGATTATGGAGCAACGTGCAAGCCCTTGCACGCACCAGCCCAGGGCAAGATTGCGCTAGCCCAGCAACAACCAGGCGCGCCAGGCGGCTTCCAGGGCCAGCAGGCTGCTGCCCAGGCTGAGCTCAAAGGCGCGCCAGAAGTCCGCGCTCTGGTGCCAGGCTGCATAAAAAGCTGGGCGCCAGGCCGGGCCGTAGGTAGCCTCCAGAAACAGCACAAAACTCGCGCCAACGTCTGTTAAATCCGCCAGTGCAGCGCCGCCAAGGGGCTCGGCCTGCCAGGTGAGCAAGCCCGGCAAGGCCCCGGCGTGGGCAATCTGGCGGGCGTTTGCCAGTGCCGCTGCCTGAAAAAGCGCCGGCTCCAGGGCGCGGGCGTCCCCTTCCAGAAACCAGCGCGGCGCCTGGGCCAGCGCCGCCCCCCACCGAAACTGGAAGAGGTGCGCCAACTCATGCGGGATGCCCCTCGCCAGAAAATCCGGGCCGCTATCCGCCAGCAGAATGGCCACGTTGGTCCCAGCATAGGCGCGCCCGTTCACCGCATGGTCAAAGGGGCCCAGGTGGTGCTCCCCAGGTCCAGGGCGGCATCGCTGGCCTGGTTATAAAACACCAGCAGGGGCGGCAAGGGCAGGCGGTCTCCATAGGCCGCTTCGAGTGCAGCCAGCGCCAGGTCCGCCTGTGTGGCCATCTCCACAGCCCAGGCACGCGGTTGGCGATAGGTATAGACGCGCACCCGTTCGCCTTCGGTGAGTTCCCACACGCGGCGCGTATCCGCATAAATGACCCGCTGCGGCTCGCTGGAGAAGGCGTTGCCGCGCGCATCGACCACTTGCCACCAGCCCTGCACCCACCGCCCAGGGCGGCGCCCGCCGACCGCTGGCGGCCAGCCCATCCCAGTGACCGTGCAAGGTAGTTGATTGCTGGCCAACCTGCGCCCCAAGCGCCACCGCCCCGGCCTGGATCGCGCCGCCATCCAGCGTATACAGAAACTGAGCGCTCTGCAGGTCTTGAACGGGGGTAATTTCCAGGGAAAAATGCACACCATTGGGGAAGTCGCTCTGCGGGGTGCCCAGGCGGTAGGGGGGTGGGTTAGCCACAGCGCCTGGCGTCATGCACAGCGCCCCAATCAGCCACAGCATCCACCAGCCAGCCCGCCAGGTCTTCATGCCCTCATTGTAGCAGATGCGCCTTTGGTTTTCTGTTTAGATTGCGTACAATCGAGGGTATGGAACAGACGGTTCGCATCTGCCCCCAATGTGGCGCGCACGTCATCGGCGTGACCGCGTATTGCCCGCGTTGCGATCATCCGCTGGCGGATGCCGAAACCTATCGGCCCGTCACCGCTCCGGGCCCCGGCGAAGAAACCGCCGCCGCCGCCGCTGTTTTGCCGGGTGCCGCTGCCCTGGAACAGACCAGCCGCCAGCAAGCCGCCCTGCCACGCCCCCCAGCCAACAATTTTGAGGATGGCTATACGGCTGCGCTGCCACCGCAACTCATCGGCATCACGCAGGCGCCGCAGCAAATGCCCGCCTTTCGGCCCATCCCACCCGCACCCTATACGCCACCGCCCCTTGGCCCCAATGCCACGCTTTCGCTGGCGCCGCAGCCCTACCCCTCGAACTACTACCTGCAACAGCGCACCCAGGCCTACCGCCAGGCGGGCTACTCCCTGCGCAGCCAGAGCCCCTATCAGGTGACGCTGGACTTTGGCAAGCCGCTGGGCGTGGTGGGCTGGCTGGTGGCGTTGGTAAGCGGGATTGGCTTGCTGTGGTACCTGGTGCTGCTCGTCACTTCCGGCTTCAGTCGCGACCCGGTATATTTGATTGTCGAGCGTGACGGCACCCTCACTGAAGATGGCGCAGGCGCGGCGCATGTCCGGCGGCAGCGCGCCCGTGCGGGGCGGCGTTGGGGCTTTGCCGGGGTGGTGATCTTCTTTGCTGGGCTGGTGGGGTTTGCCCTGATGGTCCTAGGCGGTGTGTACGCCGTGCAGAACTATCGCGCCGAACTGGAAGCCGCCTATCCGACCGTATCGCTTTTCTCCACCAGCCAGCCCAGCGACCTCCTGCTGGATGAAGCACGGGTTCAGCAAGCTGAGCAAGGGGTGGTGATCTACTCTGTGATTTTTGCACTGGCCAGCCTGACCCTGTTTAGTGGCCTGGCGCTAACGGTGGTGGGCTACCTGCACCATGCGGCGTTGCGCGTGAGCGTGCCCCCCTGCCAGAATACCTGTGAACGCAAAGCCGGACGCGATGAACCCTTCTCATGAGATTGACCGCCTGGTGCTCAAGCTGCACCACCCGCACCATTACGTGCGCTTTAACGCCGCTAACGCACTGGCCGAATTTGGCGAAGACGCGCTGCAACCCCTGCTGGAAGTGCTGGTCAGCAGCCTTAGCGAAGGGGCCCGCAGCGCTGCCGCCTTTAGTTTGGGCCTCATCCAGAGCGAACTGGCTGTAACCGCCCTGATTGACGCGCTGGAACTGGGCGCCGCCGACCCCCCCACCCCCGTTGCCGAATACGCCTGCCTGAGCCTGGAGAAAATTGGCACGGCGCGCGCCTTGCGGGCAGCCCAACGCTGGCGCAGCACCCAGCGGTCCGACCAAGGCTAGGTAGGAAAGAAGGCCCATGCACAAACATGTCCTGATCGTAGACTCCGAAATCAAGTTCAGCATCAGCATCAAGCGCGCGCTGGAAAGCACCGACGCCTATCTGGTGCGCACCGTCACCCGCCTGACGCCTGCCGTCAACGCGCTGCAAGAGGTGGCCTATCATGTGGCCGTGATCAACCTGATGCTGGACCAGGCCACGCCAGAAGAAGTCGTGGCCGGGCTACGCAACCTCCAACCCGAAATCCCGGTTATCCTGACCAGCCCCTTTTATGATGACACCAGCTACCTGCTGCCGCTCAATGCTCAGGCGTTCATCGTGAAGCCCTACAAAGCCCGCGAACTGATCCCCATCCTGGAAGAAACCATCGCGCGGGGCTACTTTGAACACATTCAGGAAACACGCGCCAACCCCATCCGCGAGCTGGACGACGCCCACGCGATGGCCCTCATCCAGAATATGCTGGACCACACCCACCGCACCCCCGGCCCCGGCTGGCAAGAACCGCCGCCCAGCCTCTACGACTCCAGCATTGGCGAGGTGATCGACAACAGCCTGAACCCGGAAGTCAGCCGCCGCATCACCGCCGTGCCAGAGCCGCTCACCCTGCCGGATGCCCCTACGGCCCTCTTGCCGCACCCCACAGATGCACCCGGCCAGGATGACTGGGCTGACGTAGCCGATGATGGTTGGGAAACCGACCGCCAGAACTTCCCCGTGAGCGCCACCCTGGCCAACCTCAGCGAACCCGCCCGGCTGGAGGCCATCCTAGAGCAGATCAGCGCCGCTCAGGAAGTGCAGGAGGTGCCAGCCGCGCCCGCGCCCTCTGCCGAAGAAGACTCCGCGCCCTCGTTTGTACGCGATCTGCTGGCGGAGCTGCCCGCCCCCGAAGCCTTTAATGGCTCGCTGGACCTGGACCCACTCCCGCTGGATAGCGAAACCGAGTACTTTCTGCGCGTGCCCCCGGCCCACCTGCCAGACCAGGCTTTCATCGATCAATTGCCCGGCAGCATGACGCCCGCCACCCCGCCCCAAGCGCCACCCGCCGTGGACTGGGACGACGACCCCGACCAGGCCGAGGGTGATCA
>JAAUUD010000315.1 GCA_012031655.1 Anaerolineae bacterium
TCCATCGGTTCGGGCCCGATGATCACCGCTGGCAACGGTGGGTTGGGCATTCAGCCAGGCCAGCGCCACCTGAGAATAGGTGCGTTGTGCGCTGCGGCCACCTGCCCCACCGCCTCGATGATGGCCCAGTTGCGTTCGGTGCTGCGCCGTGCCCAGGCTTCTTCGTGCTCGGTTGTGGCGTTGGCAATGCGGCCTGCCTCTGGGGCGGGGGCATCGCCACGCTGATACTTGCCGGAGAGGAAACCGCCGCCCAGCGGCCCCCAGGGCGTCATGCCGATGCCTTCGCTCTGGAAGAGGTCAACGAACTCGTATTCCACATCGCGCTTGACCAGGCTGTATTGATATTGCCCAGCCACGAAGCGCGCCCAGCCCGCTGCCTCGCTGAGCGCCTGCGCTTTCATCACCTGCCAGGCTTTAAAGTTCGAAACACCGATGTAGCGCACCTTGCCCGCCGTCACCAGGTCATCAAAGACGCGCAGGCTTTCCTCCAGGGGCGTGAGTGGGTCCCAGCAGTGCATGTAGTAGAGATCGATATAATCCGTATCCAGGCGGCGCAAGCTCTGGTGCACTTCCGCCAGGACGTGATGGCGCGAGAGTCCGACATCATTAGCGCCCGGCCCGCGCCGAAAGCGGACTTTGGTGGCCAGCACCACCTGGTCGCGCCGCCCACGGATGGCCCGGCCCACGATTTCTTCCGAGCGCCCTCCGGCATATACATCGGCGGTGTCCAGGTGGTTGCCACCCGCCTCCAGAAACCGATGGATCATGCGCTCGGCTTCGTCCGGCGGTGTGCCGCGCCCGTTTTCTTCCCCAAAGATCATCGTGCCCAGGCAAAGTTCCGAAACCAGCAAGCCGCTATTCCCCAGGCGTTTGTAGTGCATGGTGCATCTCCCCTAGTGCTGTTCTGGATAGCTAGGCTGGCCCTGCCAGGGCAGCGGCCTCATCCTCGCAGGTGCCAAAGATGAGGCCGCCCGAAGCATTAGCCGCCAGCTTCTTCGGCCAGTTGCTCGTCAAAAAAGGCATAAATCGTGATCAGTGGCAGGCCGCCAGCGGCAGGCGTGCCATCCGGGTTGCTCAGGAACTGCGGCGTCTCGCCATCCACGCCAAACAGCAACGACGGCGTGCTACGGATGCCAAACTCGTTGGCGTAGGCTGTGTCTATCTCGATGATGTTGGCGTGGCGTTTTTCCTCAATGCAGGTCTGGAAGTCCTCGGTGGCGAGCTCCAGGTCGTCGTCTTGCACGGCAGCCAGGATGTTCTCTAGGGTGTAGAACTCGCGCCCGCCAACGGCTTGATAGCCCTTGACCAGCAACTCATGCATCTGCCAGCCCAGCCCTTGCTCGATGGCGCACAGTTGGGCGTGGGTGGCCACTTCGGAAGCTTCGCCGCCAATCGAGGTGATGTGCACCAAGCGCACCTGAACCTGCCCGCTGGCCACGTAATCCTGAAGGATGCGGTCCAGGCTGTTGGCAAAACGCACACAGTGCACGCAGGAGAAATCCAGCACCTCGACCATCAGCACACGGGCGTCGGGGTCGCCAATGACCATCGGTTCATCGGCTTCCAGGCTGGCTTGCAACTGGGCGTTGATGCTTTCCAGGTCCAGGTCCAGCGGGTCAACTTCTGCGCTGGCGATGATCTCCTGCGCGGTGTCGCCAAACGCTGCTTCCCAATCCTCTGCCATCGCCTGGAAGTTCAGCAACGCCACCTGACCTTCGCGGTACTCATAGCCAATCACCAGCCCTTGCGCGTCGTTGCTGGGCGGCACTACTAACTGAAAGGCATCCACGCCGCCAAACTCGATGGCCTCTGGGGTGCTGCCGAACTGCTCGCCAAAGCGCGCCATCAAGTCTTCCAGGCTGGAGTCTTCCGGCAGTGGCCCGGATTGCAAGCCAATGAAACGGCTGCTTTCCGGCGAAACCAGGATGAAGTCAAACTGCTGGTCGCGGGTGAAGGACCAATCCGCGGGGTAGTCAAAGCTCAGGCCAACTTCGGCCCAACGCCACCGTTCGGCTTCCGCCTGGGCCGGTTGCGGGGCGTTTTTTGGGGAGGTGGGATGCGCGCTAGCGGATGAAACACCAACCAGCATGAGCACTGCCACCAACCAGACCACTACTTTCATCAGGTATACTCCCATTCACATCGGTCAACTTTCGCTAATTCTAACGGGTGTGGCGCTGGCTAGCACCTATCCTGGGCTGCACCGGCACCCCAGAAAGGCAAAACATATGAAAACCATCGGTCTACTCGGCGGGATGAGTTGGGAATCCTCCGTGGAATACTACCGGATGATCAACCAGGCGGTCCAGGCGCGGTTGGGGGGCTTTCATTCGGCGCGTTGCCTGCTGTACTCGGTCGATTTTGCCGAGATTGAGGCGCTCCAGATGGCAGACGATTGGGCACAGGCTGGGGTCGTGCTGGCGGATGCGGCCCGCTGCCTGGAACGCGGCGGCGCGGAATGCCTGGTGCTGTGCACGAACACCATGCATAAGGTCGCGGAGGTCATCCAGGCGGCCATTGACATCGCCTTGCTGCACATCGCAGACCCCACCGCCGCCGCCATCCGGGCCCACGGCCTGGAAGAGGTGGGATTGTTGGGGACGCGCTTCACCATGAAAGAAGCCTTTTACAAAGCGCGTCTGGAAGATAAGCACGGTCTGCGCGTGCGCGTCCCCAATGCCGAAGGCCAGGCCAGCGTCAACCGCATCATCTACGAAGAACTGGTCCTGGGTCAGATCAACCCAGCCGCGCGCGCCCACACCCTCCAGGTGATGGATAGCCTGGCAGCAACCGGCGCCCAGGGGGTGATTTTGGGCTGCACGGAGCTCGGCCTGCTCATCAAACCGGACGACACCCCGCTGCCTGTGTTTGATACCACTGCGCTCCACGCAGCAGCAGCGGTGGAGTGGGCGCTCAGTTGAGCATGGACGCAAACGCCAGGCGGTGTTACAATGCCACGCGATGTTGAGGAGAAAGGGCACGACCCAATGAAAGTACGGTCTTCTGTGCGGAAAATGTGCAAGTCGTGCAAGTTCGTGCGCCGTGCCGGGCGTTTGTACGTCATTTGCCCAGATTATCCGAAGCACAAGCAACGCCAGGGCTAAGACCAGCTCTAGCGAGTGACAAAAACGGGCCTTGCGCCCGTTTTTGTTTTCCGTTCTTCTGGCGGCTCCCCTGCCGCTCCCCCGCGTCAGTTGGTGAGCCGCCCCCCTTTGGCTACAATCCAGGTAAGAGAATTTTTTCAGGAGTCCCGTCCCATGACCCGTGAAGCTGTAATTGTGGCGGCAGCGCGCACCGCTGTTGGTAAGGCCAAGCGCGGCACCACCCGCAACCTCCGTTCGGATGATATGGCGGCGGCGGTGGTCCAGGCTTTGCTTGAGCAAACCGAGGGCAAGCTGGACCCCGCCCAAGTAGACGACCTCATCGTTGGCTGTGCGATGCCGGAGGGGTCGCAGGGCCTCAACTTTGCGCGCAGCATCGGCATCCTGGCCGACCTGCCGGTGGATGTGCCCGCCCAGACTGTGAACCGCTTTTGCTCCAGCGGCCTCCAGTCCATCGCGATGGCCGCCGAGCGCATCATCGCGAATGGCGCAGATGTGATCATCGCGGGCGGGGCAGAGACGATGTCGCTGGTGCCCATGACGGGCTTCCGGCTGAGCCCCAACCCGCGCCTGGCCAGCGCATATCCCGAAACCTACATGAGCATGGGCCTGACGGCAGAGCGCGTGGCCAGCGAGTTTGGCATCAGCCGCGCCGACCAAGACGCCTTCGCCTATGACAGCCATCAAAAGGCCGCAGCTGCGGTGCAGCAGGGCCACTTTGCAGAAGAAATCGTGCCGCTGCACTTCACGGAGGTTGAATTTGTGGAGGGCGAGCGGATCGAGAAAAGAGCGATCTTTGACCAGGACGAGCACCTGCGCCCAGAAACAACCATCGAAGCGCTGGCGGGCCTTCGCCCAGCCTTCAGAGAGGGCGGCTCAGTGACGGCGGGCAACTCCAGCCCGCTGAGCGATGGCGCCGCCGGGGTCATTTTGATGGAGGCGAGCAAAGCGGCTGCGCTGGGCCTGCAACCCCTGGCGCGTTACGTGGGCTTTAATGTGGCGGGCGTCCGCCCGGACATCATGGGCATTGGCCCGGTGGCCGCCGTGCCGCGTCTGCTCAAGCGCACCGGGGTTAGCCTGGACGAGATCGATCTGATCGAACTTAACGAAGCCTTCGCCGCGCAATCGCTGGCTGTCATCCGCGAACTGGAACTGGACCCGCGCCGAGTGAACGTCAATGGCGGGGCGATTGCGCTGGGACATCCGCTCGGTTGCACCGGGGCCAAGCTCACCGTGCAAATCCTGAACGAGATGAAGCGCTGCAACGCCAGGTATGGGCTGGTGACGATGTGCATTGGCGGTGGCCAGGGCGCGGCGGGCCTCTTTGAGAACCTGCAATAAGGCGCAGTGAGGTGCCAGAAGATGCTGGGCAAGGGCTGGCGGAACATCGGGAGCCGGTTGGCAGGCCTGGCGGCGGCGTTGTTGCTGGCCGCCTGACGCCACCCCAAGTCCGCGCCCGCCCC
>JAAUUD010000316.1 GCA_012031655.1 Anaerolineae bacterium
CATATTCGGTGATGCAGGTTGGCGCAGCGGAAGCCGCACGCGGACCCGCTCCCCGCAGGCTGTTCAGCCAGCCGCTCCCCAGGTGCGCCCCGCCCGAAGCCCGGAAGTACACCAGCAACGAGAGCATCACCAGCGTCATCACCGCGATGGACATGGCCGACCCCAGCGGAAAGTTGCCGCCAGAACCCCGGAACATGCGCTGAATCACGTTCCCGATCATCTGATAGCGCGAGCCACCCAGCAGGTCCGGCGTCACGAAGGCGCCCACCGCCGGGATGAAGACCAGAATCCAGCCCGCCACCACGCCCGGCAAGGTCAAAGGCAGCACCACCCGCCAGAAGACGCGCAAATCGTTCGCGCCCAGGTCGTGCCCGGCCTCCACCAGCTTGAAGTCAAAGCGTTCGATGCTGGCGTAAATCGGCAGCACCATAAAGGGCAAAAAGCCATAGACCAGCCCGATGAGCACGGCTGTTTCCGTGTTCAGGATGTTCAGCGGGGCATCCAGCCAGCCCAACTGAAAGTGGAAAATCTCGCTGAGCAGGCCACGCCGCCCCAGCAAAGACCGCAAGGCATAGGTGCGGATGAGAAAGTTGGTCCAGAAGGGCAAAATCACCAGGAAGAGCGCCAGAAAGCGCACCCACTTGCGGCGGCGCGTGCTGATGAAAAAAGCCAGCGGATAACCGATCAGAAAACAGATGAAGGTCGCCTTGAGCGCCAGCGTCACCGAGCGTTCCAGAATGGGCTGGTAGGCCGGGCTAAAAGTTTCCCGATAGTTGGTGAGCGTCAGGGGAAGTTGATAGTCTGACGGGGTGGTGCCACGTGTGGTAAAGCTCATCACCAGGACGATGAGCAGCGGCGCGGCAAAAAAGATCGCGAGCCAGATCGCAGCTGGCAGTGCAAGAAGTGCCCCGTTATTGCGACGCCGGGAGCCACGTCCTGCGGAAGCTTCCATCAAACCCTCCATATGGAGTCCACCGGGCATCACCCCGGCGGTAAAATGCACAGCAAAATGGCTGGCGCATTTCGGACGATGGGATCGTTTTTTCTACGGGAACCTGACCCAAAAACCCGCAATATTCAACTGTGTCCCGCTGTGTCAGGGGACTTTCTGCTTGTTCATCATGCTTCCGACCTTGGGGAAAAATCCTTGAGCGCGGATGGGCTAAATATAGACCCAATACCCCCAGAATGCAAGCGCCAGATGGCCAACAAAACATTAAAAATTCCTAGGAGTTTGGCCGCAGGGAAAAGAAAAACCGCCCGGAAAAGATTGAGGGGGGAAACAATCTGGGGGTGGGCGGTCTATTCACTAGGTTATTTCTAGTATGCCGCCTTATTATGAGGCTTGGCTGAACGAAAAATGCACAATTGATTAAAGAAGCCGGCACACTCAGGGCAGTGAGGAGCACACCCGGCGGTCCCCGTCACCATCCAGCCGATGCACATCCCCCACCTGCGGGAAGCACGCCTCAAAACACGCCTGGGCCTGGGCGCGGGTGGCAAAGTCAGCGCAGTTGTAGCGGTTGCCAGAGCAATCGCACACGCGGTTATCGGGGGTGGGCGGGGGCACCTCGAACACGCCAAAGGGGTGGCACCCCAGCCGGTTTTCATACGCCCGCCGCGCCAGGGCCGAAAAATGCGCCCAATAGCGCGTATCCGGCGGAAAGCGCACCGCCTCTGCCCAGCCTTGCGTCACCAGCGTTTCGTTCACGAAGGTCTCGCCCACATACACATAGCGCAGCAGGCGGCCAAAGCGGTCGGTTTCGCTCACATCGCGGAAGAGCGTCACCGACTGGCCGGCCACCAGGGCGCGGTTGGCCCGCACGGCTTCGCTGTAGCAGGCTTCCTCGCGTTCCGGGGTGTTCACGCCGATGTAGCGCACGCGCTGCACCGCGCCATCCCCCAGGCGCACATCAATCGTATCGCCGTCAATCACCGCCGTGACCTGGCCCGGCTGGCCAGCGCCACCTTCTGCCGGGCCGGGGTCTTCCAGCCCCAGTGGCGCGCAAGCCACCAGCGCGGCCAGCAGCACAACCAGCCCCAGTCCCAGCCCACGGCGCATCAGGATGCCTGCCATGCAGCGCTAACTCTTCTTGTTCTTAGCGCGTTGTTCGTTGATCACTTCGTCCAGGATGGCGCGCAGTTCGGGCATGCCAGGCAGCGGCTTGTACATCAGGCGGTTGGCCTGGGCCTGGGCGACGAAGCTTTTTTCCTCATCCGGGGTCAGGCGATAGGCGGTGATGAGCACGATTGCCATATGGCCCAGCACCCGGCTCTGGCGGATGCGCTGGCCCACCTCCGGCCCATTGATCTCCGGCAGGCGGATGTCCAGAATCGCCAGTTCGGGCAGGTCGCCACGCACCCGGCCCTGGTCCACATCATCCAGCCAGGCAACGGCTTGCGCCCCATCCACGAAAGCCACGCCTTCGATGCCCCAGATTTCGAACATGGCCAGTAGCACTTCGTAAATATCCGGTTCGTCCTCAACCACCATCCAGGTTGGCATGGCTCTTAGCACTCCTCAACGCGTACTCTCTTGGCGGGTATTATAGACCATTTGACCGGGAGCACAAACAAAACGGCCCAAGAGCGCTGGCACCAGCCTTAAAAGCCAGCCTGGCGGTGCGGTGCTCGCCCTTTTTTTGCCGATGCCCGCTTGCTGGGCGGCGCGGACGGCCTCTATAATGGGCCAGGTGTGACCAACGCATCCTCTCAAGACGAACCGGGAGCATAACCTGTTGATAAAGCGCATGCTGATCTATTGGAGCCTGCTGGGGTGCCTGATGCTGGCCCTGGCGCCAGCGGCCACCGCCCAACCCAACGACCTGAGCGCGCAAGAACAAGCGCTGATGGCCCGCGTGCTGGAGTCCCTCAAGCAGGTTGACCACACCAGCAGCTATCGCCTGACCGAAACCGAACTGCTGAGCCAGACCGTGACGCTGCACCTGGGCAACTTTACGGTTGAGGTCGGCTCTTCCCGCCGGACCACCGCCGAACACCTGGTCCAGAAAACAGAAACCGGGACCCGCCTGCACTACGCCGGCTTAGTGACTTATGAAGAAACCGAGGATGGCGCCGGGGTGCGTGGCTATCAGATGGCTTTTGAGGTGCGCTATGTGGCCGGGCAGCTCTATGCCCGCGCCGAATATCTGGATCAGGCCGGAGATGTGCTGCCCATCCCGGCGGCTTGGGTGCAGGTCGAAGACCCGGCCCAGCACCCGGAGTTCGAGCAACTGGACCTGGCCAATGTGTTGAGCTTCGTGGAAGCAAACAACGCGCTGGAGGTGGCCGAGGTTGCTACGGAGACGCTGTTGCTGGGGGCGCGGCGCGTCGAAACCTGGTCCGAAACACGCGAGGATGGCACCTCGGCCCAGATCATCAGGCGGTCCTCGAGGCGGCACCAGCCGTCCCACACCTCCGTTCGGTCGCCGGCGCGCGGGCGAGGAGTAGCGGTCACGCCTCGGGGCTCAGCGGGTCTCGGTAGAGCTCGCCGACATCGAGCGACCCACCAACCGACGCGAGCTCGATCTGCTGACCCGCGCCGGCTTCGTACAACTCCCAGTGGCCGGCGTCGCTGCGGCGAAACACCTCGATGCGGGGCTGGTGCTGGGACACCAGCACGTATTCTTTCAGCGAGGGGATCCGACGGTAGTGGGCTGCCTTCTCACCGCGGTCGTAGGCTTCGGTCGAGTCGAACAGCACCTCGACGATGAGCACGGGGTTGACGATCGCGTTGCGATCTTCGCCGTCGCGCTCGAGCTGACCGCATACGACGCTGATGTCGGGGTACGTGGTGAGGCCGGTTGCGCGGATGCGTATGCGGACGTCGGAGTTGAACACCCGGCAAGGCCGACCTCCGAGCAGATTGCCGAGCGCGATGGTGATCGCCGCGGCCAGTGCCCCGTGCTCCGGCGTGCCGCCGGCCATGGCGAACACCTCGCCGCGGAGGTATTCGTGGCGAGTGTCGCTCAGCTCCTCGGCGGCGAGGTACTCGGCGTGAGACATGTGAGCGACGGCGGCGGCGTGGGACATCGCGCTTGCCAGTGTAGCGTGCGTGGGCGAGGTGAGTGGTCGTGGCTCGCTACTCGGTGGCTCGCTACTCGGAGGAGTTTGCAGCGCCGCCTGTCGCGGCTGCGGAACTACTGGGGTGCCGGCTGAGCGATGGTCACGCGCAGCGGCAGGTGATCCGAGCGGCCGGCGTCGAGGATCTCGCCGGTGCGCGGGTCGGTGCGGTGCAGCGCGATGGCGTAGCCCGCGCCCGTCGGCACCCAGCGGATGAAGTTGTAGCGGACGTCCTCGGGATCGATCTCGGCGTGCTGGGTGTCGGTCTGCTGGCGGACCTCGATGGCGTTCTCGATGCCGACGGCCCTGAACGCCTCGTTCCACGCCTCGACGCCGCGGCGGACGTAGAGGCGGTACTTCTCCGGCACGGTCTTCTCGACGTAGAACACGATCGGCTTCTCGGGCGGGCTCAGCGCGGCGCCCGGGTACGCCTTGGTCAGCCGCCAGCGCTCGATCGCCCGGTCGAAGTCGCTCTCCAGCGGG
>JAAUUD010000317.1 GCA_012031655.1 Anaerolineae bacterium
GACAGGGTGCTGGTCCCCCGGCGTGATGACAACGGCCTTTCTCGTTCCAGATGACGCCCCATTCCTCGCGGAAGGGCACGCCCGGCAGCGGCACACCCCGATAGCCAATTCGAGCGGAAGACCAGCCCAACCTCCAGGGTTTCGGTCTCGTCGGTGGGGCGGGGGCGTAGCGCGCCATCACTGCCGGGGGTCAGCGCGTTCTTGACCAGCTTCAGCGCACGAACGCGGCCCTGGTCGTCGCCAATAAGCTCCAGCGGCGAGAGCAAAAAGCGGATATAGAGGGCCCGGGGTTTGCTGCCGTGGGCGTTCTGCGCGTAGGATTGCAGGATTTCCACCTTGCGGTTCAGGGTGCGGTCGTTGGCGGCTTCGAGCGCAGCCTGGCTCAGCGGGTCCAGGGTCACTTCTTCTGGCAGGGTCAGCGCGTCAGCGGCTTCGAGGTCGCCCACCTCTTTGATCTCCGGCGTGGTGAAGGCCGCCTGGGCGGGACCGCGCCGCCCGATGAGGTACACGTTTTTAACGCGGCTCTGGCTGAGCGCTTCCAGCGCGTGGTCCGCGATATCGGTGGTGCGTAGTTCAGCCACTGAACGGCACAGGATGCGCGCCACGTCGATGGCCACATTGCCCACCCCAATCACCGCGACGTTTTCCTGGCTGAGGTCGAAGTGCAGATCGCGGTAATCGGGGTGGCCGTTGTACCAGGCCACAAATTCGGTGGCGGCGTGGCTGTTGGCCAGGTCTTCGCCCGGCACCTGGAGTCGGTTTGTCCGTCTGGGCGCCGGTGGTCAGCACCACCTGATGGTAGAACTGCCACAGGTCGCTGAGTTGCAGGTCTTTGCCTAGTTCTACATAGCCAAAGAAGCGGAAGGCCGGATTTTTGGCGATTTTTTCATAAACGGCGGTGACCGACTTGATCTTCTGGTGATCTGGCGCCACACCGCCGCGCACCAGGCCAAAGGGCGTGGGCAGGCGGTCGAACATATCCACCTGAAGGTTCAATTCTTTTTGCTTAAGCAGGTGTTCGGCAGCATAAAACCCCGCCGGGCCAGAGCCAACGATGGCCACCCGCAAGGGCTGAGAGGCGGTTCCGATTTCGCTCACGCAATTACGCTCCTTAAGCTGCTTGTTTTCCGGTGTTTAAGCCAGAGATTGTACCGCATTTTGGGGCACGCTTCGCAGACCATTCTTTGGCATGCCTCGGGTGGGCTGGCTTTTTTGCCAAAATGCGCGTTTCGGTGTTGAATTGGGGAGCGTAATGCGCAACGTTTACTTGGGCTGAGAAAGTAGGGGCACCTATGTTTACCGGAAAAGGCTACTTTATTGCAAGCCTGCCCGATGCCATTGAAGACGTCACCGCCCTGGCGGACCTGGCATCGCTGGCCGGGCTGGGGCATCTCATCTTGAAAGTCGCTGAGGGAGCTGATGAACTCGATAACGAGGCAAATATCCTGACCAGCAAGGCGATTTCTGTGCTGAACGAAGCCGGAATCGTGCCGATTGGCTGGGCACCGATCTATGGCCAGAAGGTGGACCTGACCTCCCAGGCCAACCGGGTGGCTGCGGCAGTCAAACACTATGGGGTCAAAGCGTTGGTGTTGCGGGCCATGGACCTCCCTGGTCAGCGCTGGGGCGCCCGTCCTGCGGCGCAGTTTATGAAGGCCCTGCAAACCGCGCTGGAATCCGAAGGCGTTCAGGACACGTTGCTGGCGCTCAATAGCTATGGGGACATGGTTAACAATTCGGATTTCCCCTACGCAGAATTCATGGCCGTCTGCCATGTGGCCCTGCCAGAGGTTGATTGGGCGCTTAAGAGCACCAACAACCCCATTCAGGCGTTGCAAGATGCCTATAACGCGTACTTTAGTCGCTTCCCGAATAAGGATTTTGTGCCCAGCGCCAACATCACCCGTCAGCACCTTATGGTGGCGGGCAAAGACTTCACCTGGGAACCGCGCACTGGGCACATCAACATGTTCCTGAACCAGGCCGACGCGATGGACTACATGGGCGTTAGCTTCTGGAACTGGGAAAGCGCCCGTGAGATGCGTAATCTGTGGGACGCCGTGGCGCGCTTCCCTTTCGATCTGGTGATCCCGAGCCTTTCAGAAAGCCAGGGCATGGGCGGCGGCGGCACCCCGGCGGCGATGATCTCCGATATAAACGTGGATGATGACGGCCAGGCCACCGTCTACGTGGGCAGCGAGGGTTACCAGCAGGGCGTCTACGAAAATGACACCGAGGGGCTGACCATCTTCACCCGCAACGGCCTGACCTTCGCTTGGACGCCGCGCCAGGATAAGACCAGCACCGCCTACGCACAATGGCTGCCGAAGGTCACCACCACGGGCGAATATGTGCTGGAAGCCTACATCCCCGGTGTGAACGCCACCACCCGCAAGGCGCGCTATCACATCCACGGCGTGGTGGGGCAAGACTCCACCATGGTGATTGAACTCAACCAGCTCTCCTACTCTGATGTGTGGGCACGGGTGGGCATTTTCGAGCTGGACGGCGGCCATCCCTATAGCGGCATGGTTTCGCTGAACAACCTGACGGTGGGCGAAGACACCGCCAACGCCAAGGTCGCTTTTGGCCCCTTCCGCTGGCGTAAACTGGTGCGGCAGGCGGGCATTCCAGAAGGCTATGCGGACGGCTTCGACTCGCCAGTGGGCACGGAAGAAGAACGCCGCTCCGACCAGATGTGGCCGGGTGCCTGGATGGACGCCAACCCCTTCCTGAACCTCTACGAGTTGGGCTACCACACGGGCACGGACCACAACCTGAACTCGCCGCGCTTTGACTCTGACAAGGGCGCCCCGGCCTATTCGATTGCGGACGGCGTGGTGACCTACTCTGGCCGGGCCTTTAACCGCGATGGCAGCCCCTCGGGTTTTGGGACGCTGGTGGTCATCAAGCACGACCCCTACCTGACCGACACGGGCGAGACCATTGTGGCCTATTCCCGCTATGCCCACATGAAGGACCTCGTCCCGCAGAAGGGCGAGCGGGTGAAGCGTGGCGACCGGGTCGGCACCATCTGGAATGTCGGCACGGGGGCGCATCACCTGCACTTTGATATTTCGCTCTCTGGTATCCTGGAGACGCACCCCGGCCACTGGCCTGGCACGCGCAAGAAGGAGGTCGAGAAGCACTACGTTGACCCGGCGGCTTTCATCCGCGCCAACCGTCCGCGCGTGCGCTAAGCGTCACTTGACCAATCCTCCCTTTCGGGCGTATCCTCAAAAACATAAGGGTGCGCCCGAAAGGCGCCCTGCATCGATTTTAAGACAAGCTTTTAGCAAAAGTGAGCTTGACGTTAACTGTTGTTAAATATTTGTCCAGAATGTTTAAAGGTAAGAAGGCCTTTTGTGTTATGCTCTAGGATAGTTGAAGCTTAAGGTGTTGAGGGAGGCTCATCATGGGTAAGCTGAGCGAGAAGGTTCAACAGGAAGTGAACCGGCTTCAAGAAATAATCGAAAAGCTTTTTGATCCGCAGCTGCACCCCCAACCCGTGCGTGTGCCAAGTGATCCCCAGGCACCGCATCACCCCCAAAGGTCCAGACGTAACAACGTGCGATCTGGCAAGTAGCCTGCCCTATTCATCCGGGCAAGTGTGTTGGCTGCCTCTGCTGCTATGGATACAGGAGAACTGGTCTCGCTGCTGTGTTTTTCGGCCTGCTGCCTTAGTCTCTTTGGTGTCTTCATGGCCTTTAGCGCGGTGCAGTGGGCGTGGCGGCGTGGTAAACGGCACTCCAAGGGCTTGCTCCAGCCCGAATACGCCGGAGTACTGGAAGAATTCCTGAACTTCTAGCGCACCGCGTGCGGCTGGAGCGTAGCGCATGGAAATTACCTGGCGAGAAATCTGGGAGGGTTGCGCCTGGCAAGCGGATTTCTGCGATGGGTATACGTATTTTCGTCATTTTAAAAGCCACCCACCCACTGTCAGCTGCGCCGCAAACTTTGAGTTGTCATTAATACTCACTTTCTGTTCGGCTGCTACCTGGCGTCCATTCCGATCAAGTCAAAACTATCCCAGTCTTCCCGCCATGCATGTACTGACACATGCTCGGGTAAATTATCGGTCACCATTATTACTCTACGTAATATTACGAGTAATTTTATTTTGAACGAGGTGGTTAGCATTATTATTATTTACTCAGCTCTACTAACTCCTATGATCAGTTTGGCTCACGATCAATCGCCAGCCCGCAGTACGCTATAATCTAGGCTGTGCTATAACCAACCGCTGTAGGGATTGGCATACTGTACACACAGCACAGAGGCACCACCGGAAAGCATTAAGATCAGGAAGAACAACAAGGGGCGCTTAACAGGGGCAACATTGCAATATTGCAAGTTTCAAACAGGACAACAGCTGAGACTAATCGTAGGTGTTTCATTAGAAATTAAAAAATATAAGTCAATTATTCAAGTCAATCGTACATGTATTATTAGTTATTATGATTACACGTATTTAGTTAGTTAACCTTTCGAGTGTTAAATGTTTCAAGCCGCTCCGCTCCAAAATGTATGTAAAATAAGGG
>JAAUUD010000318.1 GCA_012031655.1 Anaerolineae bacterium
CCACCGGGCGCTACGCAGCGTTCCTGCGCGGCTCCACCGTCTACCGCTGGAACCTGGAGCGCGGCGATCCTCTGCCGCTGGGCCAGGCGGCAGAGGTCGCGGCGCCGCTGTGGGTGGGCGAAGCGCTGGTCTTCTGGCAGGAGCAAACCACCCCACAGGGCGAGTTTCGCCTGGTGCGCGTGGCAGTAACGCCCCAACGCCGCATCGAGCAGGTGGTGTACCGGGGTCCGCGCCCAGAGGGCTGGCTGCCCTCCCCCGTGGAGGCCCGCGCCGCGCTGAGCTTCCGCCCCGCTTCGGATCAGTCTTATGTGGAGGTCCACGGCCCGCGCGGCCTCTTCTGGAGCAGCGCAGAGCGCTTGCCAGGCGCCTATGTGCAACTACCGCTGGCCTTGCAAATCGCCTGGACGCGGGATGCGCAAACGCTGCACCTGCTCTATAGCGAAGGTTTTGGGCCGCTGCCGCGCAGCCTGGCCCTGGATATGCGGAATGGGCGCAGCCTGCTGCCGCCCGAGGAGCGCGCCATCTTCGTGGGAGACTCGCCCGATGGCCAGTGGTGGCTCTACGAAGTGGGCGAAGACCCGCTGCAAACGTCGGTCAATCGGTTGTTCCTGTGGGCGCCGGCGGTGGCGGGCTACGTGCTGGTGACGGAGGGCCGCCCGCTCTACACCGGGCAGCAATACCCCTCGCACCGCTTCTACGTCTGGTCAGACTAGCGCCCCAACCCGGCTTCTTCTGGCGCCAGCAGCGCCCCCAACTGCGGGAAGAGCGGCAGCAAGCTGGCCAGAAAGGTCCGCGTGATGGGGCTGAGCGGCGTCTGTTGCGCCCAGAGCAGCTTGAGCATCCGTTGCAGTGGCACGCCCTCGATGGGCAGGGCGTGCAGGGTGCCGCGCAGCAACTCGTGCTGCATGGCGCATTCCGGCAGGATGGCAATCCCCATGCCGCTGGCCACCGCCCGCTTGATGCTCTCCGGGTTGTCAAACTCCGCCACCACCTGCCGCCGGATGCCGTGCGCCTCCAGCTGGGCGTCGGTCCATTGGCGGGTCTGGCTGCCCGGCTGGCGCGTGATGAAGGGTTGGTCGTGCAGGTCGGCCACGGCCACCGCAGGCCGCCCCCACCAGGGGTGCCCCTCCCCCACCACCACAAACAGCCGAATCGGCTGTAAATCCAGGCTGCCCAGCCCGGCGTAGTGGATGCCCGCCAGTTCGCCTTCCACAAAGCCCAGTTCCAGCTTGTGGTGCATCACGTTGGCGGCAATCTGCGCGGTGATGTCCGTCTGGAGCGCGATAGTCAGGCGCGGGTAGACCTCACGAAAACTGCCGATCCAATCCGGCAGCAGATACACCGCTATCACGGGGGTCGCCCCCAGCGTGAGCTGCCCGCTGGGCAGGTTGGCCACGTCCGTCACGGCGGCTTCGGCCTCCGCCACCAGGTTCAGCAAGCGCTGGGTATAGGCATAGAGCGTCTCGCCGGGTGCGGTGAGCGTCACGCCACGCCGCCCGCGCTTAAAGAGCCGCGTCCCCAGCGCGTTTTCCAGGTCGTTGATGTGCTGGCTCACCGCCGATTGAGTCATCAGCAGGCGCTCGGCAGCGGCGCTAAAGCTCCCCTCCAGCACCACCGCCGCGAAGATTTCCAGTTTATACAGGCTGAGCATGGGCCTTTGGCTTCGTACTTCGCACTTTGCCCTAACCATAGCGCAAGGGCGCGGCTTTTGTCGAGGGGGGGGCCAGGCTGGGTTGGGCGGGGAGGCCCCTCACCCCCCTGGGCCACCCCAGGGCAGGGGCGGCAGGGGGGTGAGGGCTGGCCAGGCGGCCTTAAATGTCGAAGTACAGGAAGAACTCGTAGGGGTGCGGGCGCAGGCGGATGGCATCCACTTCATCCTTGCGCTTCAGGTCGATGTAGGTTTCGAGGAAGTCCGGCGTAAAGACGCCACCTTCCAGCAGGAAGTCGTGGTCCGCTTCGAGCGCGTCCAGCACTTCGGCCAGCGAGCCAGGCGCCGACTTGATGTGCGCGGCTTCTTCTTCGCCCAGTTCGTAGAAGTCCACGTCCAGCGGTGCGGGCGGCTCAATCTGGTTCTTGATGCCATCCAGCCCGGCCATCAACTGCGCGGCAAAAGCCAGGTAGGGGTTGGCGCTGGGGTCCGGCGCACGGAACTCGATGCGGCGGGCCTTGGGGCTGGGCGTGTAGGTGGGGATGCGGATGGCCGCCGAGCGATTCCGGGCAGAATAGACCAGGAAGATGGGCGCTTCGTAGCCGGGCACCAGGCGGTGGTAGCTGTTGGTGGTGGGGCTGGTGAAGGCCAGCACGGCGGGCGCGTGGGTCAGCAGGCCGCCGATGTACCAGCGCGCCAGGTCGCTCAGCAGATAGGTGCCGTCGGGCGTCGTAGAACAGGTTGGTGCCGTCTTCCAGAGGCTTTGGTGGCAGTGCATGCCAGAGGCCGTTGTCTTCAAAGAGCCGGCTTGGGCATAAAGGTGGCGGTTTTGCCGGCGCGGTAGGCCACGTTCTTGACCACATACTTATACATGGTCATCTGGTCAGCCATCTTCACCATAGAGGAGAAGCGCATGTCAATCTCGCACTGGCCGCCGGTGCTCACTTCGTGGTGGTGCGCTTCCACCTCGATGCCCATTTCTTCCATCACGCGCACCATCTCGGAGCGCAAATCGTGCAGCTTATCCGTGGGTGGCACGGGGAAGTAGCCGCCCTTGGGGCGCGCCTTGTAGCCCAGGTTGCCCTTGGCTTCCAGCCCTTCCCAGCCTTCTTCGCCCGTGGTCCAGTTGCCTTCTTCAGAGTCCACATGGTAGAACCCGTAGTTCACGCCCTGGCCATAGCGCACGCTGTCAAACACAAAGAACTCCGCCTCCGGGCCAAAGTAGCAGGTGTCCGCGATGCCGGTTTCGTGCAGGTAGGCTTCGGCCTTCTGGGCGATGTAGCGCGGGTCGCGGCTGTACTTCTCACGCGTGAGCGGGTCTTCGATGTTGCAGGTCAGCACCATCGTTGGCTCGGCAAAGAAGGGGTCAATAAAGGCGGTTTCCGGGTTCGGCACCACCAGCATGTCCGAATTATTGATCTTCTGGAAACCCCGGATGGACGAGCCATCAAAGCCCATGCCGTCGGTAAAAGCTTCTTCCTCAAAGGCCCGCACCGGCACCGTGAACTGCTGAGAAAGCCCGGGCAGGTCAATGAAGCGCAGGTTGACCATGGTCACGCCATGCTCTTCAATCGCCTTCATCACATCGGCAGGCGTTTTGCAATTGAGAGGCATTGCTGATCCGCTCCTTGTTCGTAATTGGCTAGCTGTAGCGTTTCTGACGTCCTAAGAACCGCGCCCATGTATACCCCAAAGCGCCCAGCGATGGAATAGTGGGCTGGCCAGGCTAGACAAAGTGGCCGATTTTCGGGGCTTCGATTTGTGCATTTGCACAAATGCGGCCCCGGCGATGGGTGCCTGCCCCGCGCTTGCCCCATGGCTTGCCAGCCCGTGCCAGAATTCCGTAGAATGGGGGGCCATGGTTCGCTTTGTGGAGAAGACGCGCATGGCTCGCCTTATGATCCTCGGCTTGATGGCGCTGGCCTGGCTGGCGCCGCTGACCACCCATCGCCCAGGAGGGCCGCCCCGCCCAGGGGGAAAGCCTGGTGGCCCCCGGCCTGCCCCCGGAACGGCGCCTGACCGGCCTCAGCATGATGTGGCAGCAATACAACCGCTGCTCCCCCACGGCCCTCTTTATGCAGCTTTCCTATTGGGACTACCCCGGCAGCGCCACAGACATCATCCGCTTCCTGAACCCCTATAGCGAAGACAAAAGCGTGCGCCTGGAAGAACTCATCGCCTTTGTGGAAACACAGGGGTTGCGCGGCATCGCCCGCACCGGCGGCACGCGCGAACTGATGCAGCAGTTGGTGCAGGCGGGCTTTCCGGTGCTGGTGGAAAACGCCTATTGGCACCGCAACACCAACACCGACTGGATGAGCCACAACCGCATCCTGATGGGCTACGACGGCGGCTCCTTCTTTTTTTATGATCCGCTGTTGGGGCCGGGCCCAGACCACCTGGGCTACGGCATCCGCTACGAGGAGTTTGATAGCCGCTGGCGCGACTTCAGCCGCATTTACCTGGTCATCTACCCGCCCGCAGAAGAAGCCCGCCTGGCTGCCGTGCTGGGCGAGCACTGGGACCCCCTCCGCAACGCCGAGTTGAGCTATGCCCAGGCCGAAGCGGAATACGCCCAACGCCAGGATGGCTTCAGCCTCTATAACATGGGCGAGGCGCAGGTGGTGCTGGGCAACTATGCCGAGGCCGCCGCGCTCTTTGACCAGGCCCGCGCCGTGGGCCTGCCGTGGCGCTTCCATTGGTACCGCTTTGGCGCTTTCGAAGCCTATTTGCAGGTGGGCCGCTACAACGACGTCTTCACCCTGGTTTATGAAGTGCTGGCCAACGAAACCGAAATTCAGGAAGTCTACTACTACGCCGGGCGCGCCGCCGAAGGGCTGGGCCAGCCCGACCGCGCCCGCAACAACTACCT
>JAAUUD010000319.1 GCA_012031655.1 Anaerolineae bacterium
CCCGTTGCGCCAGCGGGAACTGCAAGAACGGTTCGGCAGGTGCGGGCATATCAGCCAGCGGCAGGCGCGGGTCTTCAAACAGGTCGTTGTAGATGCGACTGAAAACATCGAGCTGGCGGGCAGTTGGTCGGGGTCGGGCATGGCAACGTTGTTCAGGCGCACCGGGATGATGCGAATGTTGCGCTGGAGCGCCATTTCAATCTCCAGGCGCACAAAGTCCACCGGGCTGTCCAGGCGGCGGCGGCCATGCTCGTCCTTCACTTCCAGCCACTTTTCCCCGATGATCACCAGGACCACCACCGCCTGGTCAAGGGTAGATTCAATGCGTTTTTTGAAGTTCATCCCCGGCTTGATGTAATCCACATCACGGAAGAGCGCTTCTTCGCCAAAATACGCGCTCAGGCGGTCGAAGATGCGCCCCACGGCATCGCGGCTATCCAGGCGACGGTAGGAAATAAACACTTTGGGCAAGCCCGAAAGCGCCCGCACCAATTGCTGAAAGACCTGTTCGTAGGTTAGTTTCTCGATGCTGAGGATGTAAATATCGCTCAGCCAGCTAACCGTCTCGTGCTCGGCCAGCATTTCCCAGCAGCTTTCCACCATAAATGGGATGATCTTTTTGCCCGTGCGCCGGGCCAGCTCAATCTCGCTGAGCACCCACTTGCTCACCAGCGCCGCTGGCGACAGGCAGATCAAAAAGGCATCCGCTTTTTGCATCTCCTCCAGCATTTCATTACGGGGTGTGCCGGGCGGAAACTTCATAAAGTCGATCCAGGCATCAAACCCGGCGTTAAACAGGTCGTGCGCCAGACGTTCTGCAATGGCGCGGTTGCTGTGGGAATAGGAGATGTATACAGTCATCACAAGTGGTTTTCCTCGCGTCAACGCTCCGTCTATCATTGTAGCAAAGCCCGCCGCCGATGACGGCATTTGCCAAAAAAAAGAGCGCCAGGTAAGCAAACGCTGGCGCTCTTCGCTGGGGTTTGGCGCTGTGCTTGGTGGGCTAGTCGCCAGCAGCGGGTTCGGGTTGCGCTTCGTATTCCAGAATGGTGACCTTCTGCGCTTCGTCGCCCTTATCCCAACGGATGCTCGGCACAATGGCCTCATGGATGATGTGGGCTTCGAACTGCTTCACGCGCTTGATCATGTCTTCGATCAGCGTGTCGCGCAGCCAGCGCGGTTGCAGGCCCAGGCCCAGCAGCGCATCGTTGCGCGGGTTGTAGTAGTGCTCTTCGGCTTCGCGGCGCGGGTTTTCGTAGTGGGCAATCTGCACGTTCAGGCCCAGGCGCACGGCTTGTTCCTGCACCATCCGCGCCACATCCATCACGCTAAAGGACTCGGTAAACTGGTTAAACACGCGGAACTCGCCCGCCTTGGAGGGGTTGAGCAGGGCAATTTCTACGCAGGCAAGCGTATCGTTGATGTTCAGCATGCCGCGCGTTTGTGTGCCCTTGCCATAGACCGTGAGCGGGATGCCCGCCACAGCCTGCACCACAAAGCGGTTGAGGTAGGTGCCAAAGCTCTCATCGTAGTCAAAGCGGTTGATGAGCCGGTCGTCCATGTTGGCTTCTGGAGTTTCGATGCCATACACCACGCCCTGGTTAAGGTCCGTAGCGCGCAAGCCCCAGATGCGGCACGCAAAGTGGATGTTGTGGCTATCGTGCACTTTGGTCAGGTGATAGAACGAGCCAGGCTGCTTGGGGAAGGGCAGGCGGTCTTTGCGCCCGTTGTGTTCAATCTCCAGCCAGCCTTCTTCAATATCAATGTTGGGCGTGCCATACTCGCCCATGGTGCCCAGCTTGATGAGGTGGCAATCTGGCACATATTCGTGAATGGCAAACAGCACGTTCAGGTTGTTGATGACGTTATTCTGGTGAGTGAACACTGCATGATGCACGTCAATCATCGAATAGGGCGCACTGGGGATCTGCCCATAGTGGATGATGGCTTCGGGCTGGAACGTCTTGATCAAGCGGCTGGTGAACTCCCAGTTGGCTAAGTCCCCCACATGCACCTGCATCTTTTGGCCAGTGAGCGCTTGCCACACGGCAACGCGTTCCTGTAGGCTACGGATGGGCGTCAGGCTGTCGGTGCCGCGTTCCAGGTGCATCCGACGACGCAGAAAATTATCGGCCAGGGCAATCTGATGTCCCTTGTTCGAGAGGTACATGGCGGTAGCCCAGCCCAGATAGCCGTCACCGCCGAGGATCAGCACACGCATTCGAAACTCCTTGACTTCCAGGTACGTTGATATCATTGTTCAGGGTAGCTAACGCTCACAGGGGGGGGTCAAACCACCCCCAGTAAGGCATTATGCCACCTGTTGTAACCCCAGTGGGGCGCAATTGTAACGCAAATCAGGAATTAGGGGAACGCTTGCCTGCAAAGGGAATGTTTTTCTGGGCCTGGGGGTTGGTGGGTGGGTCCTGCGCGGGCAAGGGGCTGATGGGCCGGATGCCGGACGGGCGTTTTGGGTTGGCTGGGGCGCTCGGGTCTTCGAGGCCAGGGATGGCGGGCATGTCGCTGGTCAGGCGGGCCAGAGACCCTTCGCGCACTGGCACATGGATGGTGATGCGTGTGCCTTCCCCGACCCGGCTATGCAGATCAAAGCTCCCCTGGATCATCTCGGTGCGTTCTTCCATGTTGATCATACCCAGACTGCTGCTGCCCCGTGTGCGGTACTGATCACGCATGGAGTCTACATCAAAGCCCACGCCGTCATCTTCGATCTCCACGCGCAGCAACTCGTTCACCTTACGCAGCCGAATCCACAGATTTTCGGACTGGGCATGTTTGCGCGCATTGGTCACGGCTTCGTCAATGATGTAGAACAGCACATCCTGGGCTTGCTGGTCCAGCCAGCGGTCGGCGCCGGGTTGGGCTTCCACCTTCACGTTCAGCCCATAATCTTCTTTTATTTTTTCGGAGAGTTGCTGCAACGCAGCAACCAGCCCCTGCGTCTCCAGGATGAGCGGGCGCAGGGTAAAGAGCATGTGGCGGATTTCTTTGGTGGTGCGGCGGGCCAGTTCTTCCACCTCGTTCAGTTGCTCAATGGCCTGTTGCGGCTGTTTATCCACAATGCGCTTGACGTAGTTCACGCGCATGGCAATCACGGTCACGCTCTGGGTGGGGCCATCGTGCAAGTCGCGGGCCAGCTTTTTACGGGCGTCTTCTTCCACATCCACCAGGCGTTCTTTTTCGGCCTGGAGGTTCTGGTAAAGCACCGCATTTTGCAGGGAAATTGCCGCCAGCTTGCTGATGGCCTTCAGCATATCCACGTAGGCATCAGAAAAAGCGTGTGGCTCTGAGCTGCCAAACATCAGCACCCCAAAATGCTGATTAGCGGAGCGCAGGGGCAACACCATGATGGAGCGGCAGCCCTGGAACCCGGCAAAAAAGGTCAGTTCGGGGTCATGTTCCGGCAGGTCATCAAAGACGGGTTCATCCTGGCCGCGCGTCAGGGCCAGGCCCAGCACGCCCCGCTTACCTTCTGGCGTCAGGGCTTCGTCGTTGCGGGTTAACCCGCGTGAGGCCACCACCTTCAGTTGATGATTGCCTTCTTCAAAGAGCAGAGCGGCGCTCACGTGGCGGGCATTTTCCATCCCGGCCTTGGTGGCCAACTGCCCAATTTGCAGCGCACTGGTCAGGATATCCTGATGCTTGAGCGTGGCACTCAGCCGCCCAGCCAGGTGATAAAATGCTTCTTCGCGTTCGCGCAGGGCCAGCAGATTGAGCGCTTCCTGCTCCCGCTGCGACCAGACCGGCACGTGCCGCTGATGTTGAACGAGCGTAGCGCCCATCCCAAACCCGGCCAGCAGCAACGCCAGCCCGCCCAGCGCCAGTCCGCTTAGCGCCCCCAGCAAACCCAACAGTCCTAACAGGCCCATCAGAGACAGGGTAATGAGGCTTGTTCGTTGCGGCGTCTTCATCATGGCAGACCGTCTTCCTTGCTGTTGGCGCTTCACCCATTGTACCAAAATAGCAAAGTTACGGATGGGGCAAAATAAGAAAAAAGGACTAGCCCCCTGGCCAGGTGCGTCGTTGCCGCGTTTAGAACAGGCTCAGGCTCATGTCGCGCAGTAGCAAGGCATAGAACCACCCCAACGCCAGCAGCATTCCAAAGCGCAGATGAAGCTGCGCGGTGCGCCGAATCACTGGGTGCAGGGTGAGCGGGTCCGGTTTGGCGCCCACGCGATAGACCAGCGCCAAGGCCAGCGGCAGGGTCATGAACGCGACCAGGGTATGCGGCGGTACCCAACCCGCCAGCACGGTCAGTGCCAGCACCACATAGGCCCCCAGCACCAGCACATAATACTCAACCTGGGCTTTTTCGCGCCCCAGCAGGGTCGCCAGGGTGCGCTTCCCCACCACGCGGTCGGTTTCCAGGTCGCGCAGGTTGTTGGCATGCAGGATAGCCGCCACGATGAAGGCCACCGGCAAGGAGGCGGCCAGCACTTCTGGGCGTTACCTGTCTGGGTTTGCACATAATTCGCGCCCACCACAATCACC
>JAAUUD010000320.1 GCA_012031655.1 Anaerolineae bacterium
GGCAACTGGACGTGGTGCGGCGAGTTTTTGCAACACCCGCTCACCGATGCCCAGCACGCCGTCTTCGAGCGCCTGGCCGAAAACGCACTCACCCTGCACATTCAGGGCTTTACTGTGGTGCTGACTTCGACCACGCTGGCCGAACCTGTAGACGAACTGGCCACGCTGGCTCATAAATTGCGCGAACGGGTGGATGCCGAAGCTTTGTTGATGCTGATCGAAGTGCCGGAATCAGAAGGCAGTCGGATTCATGTGATTGCGCGCTCGGTGGTCAATAATGTGGATGTGGGCGAGGTCTTGCGGGTCTTTGATGGAGGCGGCCATGCCCGCGCAGCAGCGGCCCTGGTTAAGGAGCGCTCGCTCAGCAGCCTGACGAGTCAACTTATCGAACTGCTGGAACAGCGCATCCTGCCCGCCATACGCGTAGCGGATATGCTCTCGCAGAATGTGCAATCGATTCAGATGAGCGCCACCGTGGGCGAAGCCCAGCGCGCCATGCTCGAAACCGGCCACGAAGGCTACCCGGTGCTGGATGGCGACCGGCTGGTGGGGCTGCTCACCCGCCGCGCTGTGGACCGCGCCATGCGGCACGACATGCACAAAGCCTCCGTGCGCGAGGTGATGGAGCCAGGCCAGGTAGCCGTTACCCCAGCAGATTCTATTGAAACGCTCAAGGACCGCATGCTGGATTCCGGTTGGGGACAGATGCCCGTCATAGACCAGGCGGGCCATCTGGTGGGCATCGTCACGCGGACCGATCTCATCAAGCGCTGGGGCAGCCGCCCCGCCGAACCCCACCGCCGCGAAGAAATGCGCGCCCGGCTGCAACTGGCCCTGCCTCCGGTGCTCAATGCGCTGCTGGAAGCCGTGCGGGCCGCCGCAACAACGGCCAATCTGGGGTTGTACCTGGTGGGCGGCATCGTGCGCGATCTGCTGCTGGGGCGGCCCAACCTGGATATTGACCTGGTGGTGGAAGGCGATGCCATTGCGCTGGCGCAGGCTTTGCAGCATAACCTGGGGGGCACCCTGCACGCGCACCGCCAATTTGGCACGGCCAAATGGCTGCTGGATGACCAGTTGGCCGCTAAGCTGGGCTTTCCACAGGCGGCGGAACAGCTCCCGCCGACCATCGACTTCGCCACCTCGCGCGCCGAGTTTTACGAAGCACCCAGCGTGCTACCGACCGTACGTCGGAGTTCCATCAAGCTGGACCTCCACCGCCGCGACTTCACCATGAATACCCTGGCTATCCGCCTGGCCCCGCCGCCAGATGGCGAACTGCTGGACTTTTATAAGGGGGAACAGGATTTGCGCGATGGCCTGGTCCGGGTGCTGCATAGCCTGAGCTTTGTGGACGATCCGACGCGGATTTTGCGGGCGGTGCGCTTTGAGCAACGCTTTGACTTCCGTATTGAAGCGCGCACGCTGGACCGCCTTACGGCTGCCTTGCCGCTCATCCCACGCCTGAGCGGCGACCGCCTGCGCCACGAATTGAATCTGATCTTGCAGGAGCGCGATCCGCTACGCAACCTGGAACGCCTGGCCGAACTGGGCGTGCTGGAGGCCATCGACCCGGCTTTGCAACTGGATGAACGCGCCAGGGCAGTCTTTGCACAGCTCCCCGCCCTGCGTGCGGCCCCCCCCCTGGACCCCTGCCCCGCAGATTTTGACGATTGGCGGGTGCTGGCCCTGGCGGTGCTGGTCTGCGAACAACCCGCCGAAGACATCACCCGGCTGTGTGCCCGCCTGATGACCGCCAACCGGATTTGTGACCACCTGTTGGCCGTTCAACGCGCCTGCCAACACCTGCCCGCCCTGCCAACATACAACCCAGCGGAGGTGGTCGAAGCGCTGGAACCCGGCGGTCCGCTGGCCTGGCTTGCCCTCTGGCTCTTTGCGGATGCCCAGCGGCAGGAGGTCCTGGGGAAGTTTGTGGGAGAGTGGCAGCCGATTAAGCCCAGCTTGAACGGCAACGATTTACTGAGGATGGGCGCGCCGGCAGGACCGCCAATCGGAGCCATCCTGCGCGACCTGCGCCGCGCCTGGTTAAACGGAGAAATCACCGATGCAGAAGATGAAACACGCTACGCGCAGAGACGCATTGAAGCGCACACCGCTTGAAGCCGAAATTGTGTATCGCCTGGCGACCGCCGCCGACCTGCCCAAGCTGGAATGGATGGGCGAGTACACGCATTTTCGGCGGGTGTTCCAGAAGACCTTTCGGGAACAACAACTGGGCGAGCGCCTGATGCTGGTGGCGGAGTTTAACGATTTTCCCATCGGGCAGATTTTCGTGCTGCTGCGCGACAAAAACTCCTGGACGCGCGACCGGGGCTACCTCTATTCGCTGCGGGTGATGCGTCCCTTCCAGGGGTTGGGGATTGGCACCGCGCTCATTCGGCAAGCCGAGGGGTTGCTACACGCCCAGAACATCCGCTGGGCGCTGATTGCGGTCGCCAAAGAAAACAACGTGGCCAAGCGCCTCTACGAGCGCGAAGGCTATATCATCTATGCGGAAGATGAGGGCCACTGGTCCTACGAAAACCACGAAGGCGAGATTATCCACGTTCACGAACCCTGCTGGATGCTGGAAAAAAGACTGCGCCCGCTTGTGCTATAATGGGCAGCAGAGGAGAGGGAAACACGCCACATGCGCCGCCGCCGCAAACAGATTGACTTCATCGAAGGCGAGATCATCGAAGAGGGGGCCGCCCCACCTGCGGAGGTCCAACGCCGCCGGGTTCGTCGCCGCCGGGAGCGTTCCGCCCCCCCCGAGGAGACCGCGCCCGAACGCGTGGCGCCGGATGTGCCCACCCCCTCAGAATTAGCGCTCACCGAATACACCCGCCGCGAGGCGCCCCCCGTCGAGGAACGCCCAAAACGCCGTTTGCGCCTGCCGCGCTGGTTGCCTGGGGCGAGGTGCGCCCGGGCTTGCTCTTGCTGGCGCTGGGGCTGGTGAGTGGGGGCATCTTCTGGACGCTGGATAACCTGGGGCGCATCCCCGCAGCCTATCAGGATAGCTGGGCGGTGGCGCTGGTCGGCTTTACGCTGGCCTGGTCTTTCCTGGCGTTGCTCAATCGGCACGTCACCGCCTTCATGGCCGGGACGGCGCTTATCGGCGTGAGCCTGAGCCTGCTGCTGAATGTGCAAGCCATCGCTGCCTGGCGCGAGACGCTGGTGGGGCTGGTGCTCATCACGATTGGCCTGGGGATTATCGCGCGCGGCTTGCTGCTGCGGCAGGGTGGGTTGGCGCGCTAGGATGGCCCGTTCAGATCGCCGTCGTTTTTTGCAGGGGCTGTTGGGCTTTGGGCAGGCGGTCCCGCTCACCACGCCAGCAGCACACCGCAGCCGCACCATTAACCCCCACCGACCGAACTGGACCCACGCCACCTGGCGCCTGACCCTGCATGGGCTAATTCAGGAACGCGAAGTGTCGCTTGCTTGGGCGGATGTGCTGGCCCTGGCACCGGTTGAACAGATTTTAACCCTTGAATGCATTGGTAACCCACCGGTCGGCCAGGCCATACAAACCGCCTGCTGGCGCGGCGTCTGGCTCGCCGATTTGCTGAGCCGCGTAACGCCGCTACCGGGCGCAGACCGCCTGCGCCTGTGCGCCTGGGATGGCTACCAAACCGCTATCCCGCTGGCGCTGGCCTTTCAGCCCGGGGCCATGCTGGCCTATGCGCTCAACGACCGCCCTCTGAACCTGGAACAGGGTTCCCGGCGCGCTTGCTGATCCCGGGTGCCCATGGACTTAAGATGCCGAAGTGGATCAATCGCCTGGAGTGGATCGGCTATCCCTTCCGGGGCTACTGGGAGTCACGCGGGTGGCCGGATGAGGCCGTGCAGGAACCCCGCGCCTACATCCTGGCCCCGCAGGAGCACGCCACCCTGCCGGGCCTGCTACGCGTGGAAGGGGTTGCCCTGACCGGGTTAGCGCCGCTGGAGGGTGTCGAAGTGCGCTTGGATGGCGGCCCGTGGTTAGCCGCCGCCCTGAAGCGCCACGCGCACCCGCTGGCCTGGACGCCCTGGGCCTTGGATGGCTTGCAGGCGGCCCCGGGCTGGGTCGACGCTGGAGGCGCGGCGCCAATGGAGGCCACCGTGTGCATCAGGTGCGCTGTGAGGTGCTGGGATGATCTCGCGCCGGGACTTTTTGCGCTGGGCAGGGCTAAGCAGCGTGGTTTTACACTGGCCTGGGGGGAGCCTGGCGCGCCCTGCGCGGACGCGTGCTGGAGCCGATTTCGCTGGCCGATGGAGGCGTGTTGCTCCCAGACAGCGTGCAGCCCATCCTGGCGCTGGGCGAAGACTGGGCGCGAGCGCTCACTTCCACGACCACTTCGTGAAGCTCTTCAGCTCGCCGCTCAGCTTACGACTCGGCGTGCTCGACCTGATCAGAGAGCCGGGCTTCGTCATCAACAGCTGCGCACTGGCAGTCGTGACCATAATCGAGGCCACGATGACGATGCAACTGGCCGGCTTCCACAGCCACGTGTACCCTGACC
>JAAUUD010000321.1 GCA_012031655.1 Anaerolineae bacterium
GTGGCTGCGCCAGAACCGGATGCAGGCCGGGGCGGTGCTGCTGCTGGTGACCCTGGCCGCGCTCACGGTGCTCGGCCTCAGCAACACGCTGTGAGGCTTAGGGCTGGCGGGGCAGGCGCACCGTAAAGCGGCTGCCCTGGCCCACCTCGCTCCAGAAGTCCACCTCGCCGCCGTGCAGGTCCACGGCATGCTTCAGGATGACCAGCCCCAACCCGGTGCCGCGAATCCCGGCGGTGTTCCCGGCGCGGTGGAAGGACTGGAACAGGCGTGCCTGGTCCTCTTTGGGGATGCCAATGCCCTGGTCGGTCACTTCCAGAGTCACGCTCTGGTCGTCGTGCCAGGTGCGTAGCGTCACGCTGCCGCCGTGCGGCGAATACTTGATGGCGTTGGAGAGCAGGTTGTTCAGGATGTTACGCAGCAGCACCGGGTCCGCTTGCAGGGTCAGTTCCTCTGGTGGGCAAACGTGCAGGAGGGTGCAGCCCTCCGGGGCCAGGCTGCGTAGCTCATCCAGGCTGCGCCCGGCAAAACCGTGTAGTTCCATCCGCTTCGGGCGTAAAGGGCAGGGTCCCGGCCTCGGTGCGGGCCAGGGTCAGCACGTCTTCCAGCAACTGGTTCATGTGCGCCACCTGCGCCTCAATGCCCCGCAGCTTATCCGCCCTTTTTTCGAGCGTCAGGCGCTCGCCGTAGCGCTCCATCACGCCCACCATCATCAGGATGGCGGCCAGCGGCGTCTTGAACTCGTGCGAGACCATCGAGACAAAGCGGGTTTTGAGCGTGTTCAGCTCGCGCTCGTGCTCCACGGCTTCTTTGAGCGCTCTTTCGACCTCGCGCCGGGCGGTGATGTCGTACACATCGCCCACCACGCGCAGGCCGTGGATGTCCTCAAAGCGCGTCAGGACCAGCTCCGCATACCAGGGGGCGCCATCCCGGCGGCGCATGCCCAGTTCGCTAAAGTGCACGGTGCCCGGTGCATCCGGCGGCGCAACGGCCAGCGCATCCAGCCCGCCACGCAGGCGTGGCCGCCGCCTCCGGCGCAGCAAACTCCAGCAACGAGTGCCCATAGCCTTCGTCCGGCGCCAGGCCCAGCAATTGGTCGAAGGCTGGGTTGGTCTGCACGATGTTGCCTTCCAGGCTCACCAGCACAATGCCGCTGCTGCTGCTTTGCAGGATGGCCTCCATGCGGGCGGTGAGGCGTTCCAGGCTGGCGGTGCGTTCTTCAACGCGCTGTTCCAGCTCCGCGTTGATCCGGCGCACCGCTTCCAGAGCGCGCAGGCTGGCCATGATGGCGGCCACACGCTCGGCAAAAGCAACCAGCAGGCGTTGGTCGCGCTCGCTGAAGGCATCCAGGCGGGTGCTTTGCAGGTCCAGCACGCCCAACACCCCCTCGCGAGACCACAAAGGAATGACCAGCTCTGAACGGGTATGGGTGGCGTTGGCGGCATACAGCGGATGCTCGCGCACATCCGGCGCATAAATGAGCGTGCCGCTGCGAATGGCCGCCGGGACCAGCCCCGGACCATCCACCTGCAACAACGCGGTGGTCTGCACCTGATAGCTGCCCGCGCGCGCCACCCGCTTGACCAGCCGGGTTTCGGGTTCAATCAGCATCAGGCCGCAATCCACCACGCCAAAGGCATCTATCACGGCTTCCACCACCTGCTGACCCACCAGGCTCAGGTCGTCAAAGTCAGAGAACGGCTTAAAAAGTTCGTGCGTGGTGCGGTTGAGCCGGGCGGCCAGCGCGTGTGTTTCGCGCTCGGTGAGTTCGGCCCGTTTGCGTTCGGTGATGTCAAAGTTGCTGGCACGGTGGCCCACAAACTGGCCATTCAGATAGACAGCGCGGCAAAAGTGCTCAATCCAGTGCAGGTTGCCCTGGCGGTCCACAATGCGAAAAGTGAGCGAGCGCGGGTCGGGCTGGTTGCCGTCGCAGGGGCGGTGCAGGGCAATCTGCTGGCGGTGCTGCTCCCACAGGTCGCGGTCTTCTGGCAGCACCAGCTCGGCGTTCAGGCCGGGGTGCACCATCATCTCGGCGGCAGTGTAGCCGGTGATGGCTTCGCAAGCGGGCGAGACATACAGCAGGCTGCCGTCTGGGGCTTCCCAGTAATCCCACCCAAAAGTGAACTCCGCCACCATCTGATAGCGCGTTTCGGCCTGGTGCAGGGCCTCCAGCACGCGGGAGACTTCTTCCAGGTCGTGCAGGGTCAGCAGCAGGTGGCTTCCGCTGGAGTGCGGCACGCGCACCAGGCTCATTTCGGCCTGGCGCCTGGCGCCGCTGGCCGCCAGCACCTGCCCATGCCAGGAGGACGTGCCGTCTGTGGGCGCATTAGCGATGTACTCCAGCAAGCGCGCCTGCTGTTCTTCCGCAAAGAGCGCCCCCACCGGGTGGTTGACCAGCGCCTCGGCTGGGTAGCCGAGTTGGCTGGTGGTGGCGGGGTTGGCGGCCAGCACCGAGCCTGGTGAGGGGGTCAAGCAGCAGGATGGGATCATGGGCATGGGAAAATACAGCGGCAAAATAGGGATCATGGGTCAAAATGGCCATGCGAATGAGCTCCTTAAGAAACTGCACACAGCACGTGGAAGCTGAGATGGATGATTACAGGACCTGCGTATAGCGATCTGGCCTTAGTATAGCGACAAACTATACCAAAAACCATTGAAAAGAAGTCCCTCAACGGACGCACAACGGACGCAGCCTCAACAAATATGGACCCTGACCTTGTGCTGGCGACTGGCTGGCGGACCGCTGCCTCAGGGCACCCCCTCGTAGCGGCGCGGCATCTCCAGCACAAAGGGGCAGGCAGCCCCACCCGGCGCACAGGTCCCGCAAGCGCTGCTGCACGCGCTGACCTCGCGCAGCCTGCCCTTGCGCACCCAGAAAGCAATCATCTCATCCAGCAAAGCGGGTTCCAGGTCCAGGCGCCGGGCAATTTGCCGCGTAGAAAGGGGATATTCGCTGGCCTGAAAGGCCGTCAGCACCGCCTTGAGCGTGCTCATCAGGCCGCCCCCAGCAGGCTGCCCACCTGATAGACCAGCACCGCGCCCAGCCAGGCCACGCCCAGCGTATAGACCACCTGAGCCAGCGTCCAGCGCCAGCCGAACTCATGGCGCATGGCCCCCACCGCCGCCATACAGGGCACGTAGAGCAACACAAACACGTTAAAAGCCACGGCACTCAGTGGCGTAAAAGCCGCCGCTAACGCGTCCGAAAGTCGTCCGTCCTCGGCTTCTTCTGCACCGCCCAGCAGCTCCAACTCTGGCATCCCCAAGCCAGGGATCAGGTTGATGGTGCGCGGCACGATGTTCAGCAGCTCCTGCCCGGTGAGCAGCACGGCCTCCGCCAGGCTGCTGAAGATGAAGCCCAGGTCCTTGGCCAAGGTCGGGGTGGCTTCTTCGGCCCCTGCTTCTTCCCCACTATAAATCTGGCTCATGCTGCTGATGACGACCTCTTTGGCCACCAAGCCGCTGAGGAGCGAGCCGGCGCTTTGCCAGGTGCCAAAACCGGCGGGTTCCAGGGCAGGGGCCAGGGCGGCGCTGGTCCTCCCAAAGAGGCTATCACGCGGGGCCACCTGGTTGAACTGGCCAGAGTCGCCCGCTGGGATGGCCATCAACAACCAGATGACCAGCGAAGCCACCAGGATGAGCGTCCCGGCGTTGCGGACGAAACTCGCGGTCCGTTGCCAGGTGCTGCGCAGCACCACGCGCGGGTTCGGCGTGCGATAGGGTGGCAGCTCGATGACGAAAGGCGGCTGGGCCTTGCCGCGATAGACAAAACGGGTGAGCAAAAAGCTGGTCAGCAGCGCCACGCCAATCCCGGTGAGGTACATCGCGAAGATAAACGCACCCGACCCCCCAAAAAAGATGGCCCCGAAGGTCACGTAGACTGGCAGGCGCGCCCCGCAACTCATAAAACTCACCAGAAAGCCCGTGATCTTGCGGTCGGCTTCGCTATCCAGGGTGCGGGTGGCATACACCGCCGGGACGTTGCAGCCAAAGCCCACCAGCAGCGGCAAAAAGCTCTTGCCCTGCAAGCCCAGGCGGTGCATAAAGCGGTCCATCACAAAAGCAGCGCGGGCCATATAGCCGGAGTCTTCCAGCACGGCCAGGCACAGGTAAAGCGAAACCAGCACCGGCACAAAGACCAGCACCCCGCCCACCCCGGCAATCACGCCCTCCAGCAGCAGCGCACCCAGCCAGGTTTCTTCCAGCCCAACCAGGCCCAGCCCAGCCGCCGCCCAGCGCGTGATGGGTCCGCTGATCACCCCGTCGATCCAATCCAGAAAGGGTGCGCTGGCATTGGCGGTGATCTGAAAGACCACCCACATCAGCCCCAGGAAGATGGGCACGCCCAGCCAGGGATGCGTCAGCACGCGGTCCAGCCGGTCCGAGGGCGTGAGCACCTGGGCATGGTGGCGCTGCACCACCTCCGCCGCCCAGGCCGCGATGAGGTCATAGCGACTGGCCGCCGCGAGTGTGTCTGGGTCGTCGCCCAGGGTAGCGCGCAA
>JAAUUD010000322.1 GCA_012031655.1 Anaerolineae bacterium
CTCAGCCAGCGCAATCAGCAGGGCAGGTATCCAGCAGCGCAGCATGCTATCAATCCTCTGGGATTAATCGGACAGGTGCTAGGAGCAACGTTTGGCAGGTAACCAACCGGGCGGTGCCTGGCTCCTGGGGGCACCGCCCGGTTAACAGGGGCGGCCAGGCCCTAACCGGCTTTCTTCTGCCAGAGCTTGGCCGTGCCGGGCAGGTCGAAGAGGTCCATGTCGCGGGCGCCATCGCGCAGCAGGGCGGCCCGGGCGCTAGCCTCCAGCAGTTGCTCAAAGATTTCGCGCAGCGCGCCGAAAGGCCCAGCGGGGTGTTCCAGGTTTTCGTGCAGGGCCTTCACAAAGGCTTTTTCGTGGTGGCGGGCAAAGGCGCGCATAAAGGCATAGGTGGTGAATTCGTTGCTGTTCATGCCCGCTGCCACATCATCAATCAGGGGGGCCAGGTCTTCTTTGGCGGCCATGTGGGTTCTCCTCGTTCGTCTGTTCGCTTTTTTTTTGAGTCGCTCGCATCCTTGGGGCGGCAGGCGCCCCCAAAAGCATATCCTATTCCGCCGGGTTGCGCTTCACGATGAGCAGGGTTTCGTCATCGGCGGCGCCTTCTTCGCCCGCAAAGGCGTTAATCTCCCGCAGGATGAGCTGGGTGAGGGCCTGCGCGGGCAGGTGCGCGTTGGCGATGATCAGCGCCTCGAGTTGCGCTTCGCCAAATTCGTCGTCGTCTGCGTTGATGATTTCCGTGATGCCATCGGTGTAGAGCACCAGCAGGTCGCCTGGCGTCAGGTGGGTGATTTCTTCGCCAAAGACGGCGTTCTGGAACACGCCAATGGCGCAGCCCTCCGCCGAGATGCTCTCGCAGGTGCGGGTGGCCGCCCGATAGAGCAGGGGCGGGTTGTGCCCGGCGCAGGCAAACGCCATGGCGCCGCTGGCGGGGTCCAGATAGCCCAGGAAGACGGTGGCAAACAGGCGCGAGCGCTGGTCGCGGATGATGAGCCGATTGGCCCGGTCAATCACCTGGCTGGGCGAGAGGTTGAGGCTCATGCCAAAGCGGAGCACGGTGGTCGCCAGCGCCATGAACAGCGCCGCCGGGATGCCTTGCCCGAACATCGGCAATCACCAGCGCCAGGCGGTCATCTTCCAGGCGGGAAGAAGTCGTAAAAGCGCCGGCACGTTGCGCATGGGCAACCAGAAGGCGTCCAGCTCCCAGCCGGGCAATTGTGGCGGCCCCTCTGGCAGAAAGCTCTGCTGGATGCTGCGCGCGGTTTGCAGCTCTTTTTCCATAAGCTGGCGTTCCAGCTCGTGGGCGTAGAGCCGTGCGTTCTCGATGCTGATGGCCGCCTGGGCCGACATCGCCGTGAGCAGGCGCTCGTCGCGGGCAGTAAAGTAGTCTTCGTTGATTTTGTTGAGCAACTGCACCACGCCAATGACTTTTTGCTGCGGGTTGCGCATGGGGACCGTCAGGATGGTGCGGGTGCGGTAGCCGGTTTGGCGGTCGATGGCTGGGTTAAAGAGCGGGTGCTCGTGCGCGTCCAGGATGTTGAGCGCCTCGCCCGTGGCGGCCACCTGCCCGGCGATGCTGCCCTGGCCAATCTTCACGCGGATTTCCGGCAGCACGTCTTCTTCTTCCAGCAGCACCTTGGACCACAACTCCCCGGCGGCCTCGTCCACCAGATAGAGCGTGCCGCGTTCGGCGCCGATGGTCTCCACCAGCTTGTTGATGATCAGCTCCAGCAGTTCATCCAGGTGGATGCCGGAGGCAATGCCCGCCGTGACCGTTTGCAGCGCGGCCAGTTCCTGGGTTTCGCGCTTGCGGCCCCGCCGCCGTGGCCCCTGCTGCTGGATGGTCTTGACCAGCGTCAGGATGTTGGGGTCGCCCATGCGCCGGGGGATGATGCGCTCCACGCCGTCCATCAGGTTCTCGATGAAGTGAATGCCCATCCCGCCCTTGATGCGCGTTTCTACCGGGGCGTTGATGTCGAAGGGCTTCACGGTGGCGGGGTCAAAGGGGTGGCCCCAGTCCATCATCTGGATGCGGATGGCGTTGCCGATGACCTCTGCGGAGAGGTGGATGTCGCCGCGATTGTCTTCTGTGTAGGCATGGCTGATGATGTTGGTGCAGGCTTCTTCCACCGCCAGCTCGATCTCAAACAGCGTTGTGTCATCCAGGTTCAGGCGTTCGCCCAACCCCTGCACAAAAAACGAGATGGTGCGGAGGTTCTCGCGCAGGGCACGGATACGAAGTTCACCGAGGTAGTTCTGCATAGGTCCGATTGTGCCATAGGCCCTTTTTTTTTCCAAGTTGGGTTGGCGGCGGCAGGGCCTGGCGGCCCCGCACGCCGCCGCTGGCTTTAGCCCTCGCTGAAGGCGTTGATCTGGGCGCGCAGTTTGGCCCGGTCCACGGCAGGGAAGGCGGCCAGCTCGTGGTCGAACTTCTCCATGTAGTTCACCAGCGCGGCGCGGCTGTGGGCCTCGAAGCGCAGGGTGATGGCCGGCTGGGTGTTGCTGGCGCGCACCAGGCCCCAGCCATCGCTAAAGATGGCCCGCGCCCCGTCCACGGTGACCACCTTGGTTTCCTGGCTGAGGTCATCCGTGATGCGCTGGATGATCTCGAACTTGACCTCGTCCGGCACGCTGAGGATGATTTCGGGCGTGGCCACCAGCGAGGGCATCTCGTTCAGGATTTCTGAGATGGATTTATCGGACTTGCTGAGGATTTCCAGCGCCTTGAGCGCCACCAGCGGCGCGTCGTCAAAGCCGTAGTAGTTCTCTCCAATGAAGATGTGGCCGGAGACTTCGCCGCCCAGCAGGGCGCCCACCTCGTGCATTTTGAGCTTGATCAGGCTGTGCCCGGCCTTCCACATGATCGGCTCGCCCCCATAGCGGCGGATTTCCTCTGGCAGCACCGCCGAGGCTTTGACATCGTGGACCACGCGCGCGCCGGGGTGGCGGGTCAGCAAGTCGCGGGCCAGCATGGCAATCAGGCGGTCGGCGGCCACATGGTGCCCGTGTTCATCAATCAAGCCGCAGCGGTCGGCGTCGCCATCAAAGCCAATGCCCAGGTCGGCGCCGGTTTCCACCACCCTGGCCTCCAGGTCTTTGGTCAGTTCGGGGTCTTCCGGGTTGGGCAGGTGGTTGGGGAAGGTGCGTCTGGCTCGCAATAGAGGCACACCACCTCCACCCCCAGCGCTTGCAGCACCGGCGGCACATAGGTTCCGCTGAGGCCGTTCCCGGCATCCACCACCACCTTCAGCTTGCGTTCACCCAGCGTAATCATCTGCTGAATCGCGGCCATGTGGCGCTGGATCATGGTTTGGTCTGCGTCGCGGGCGCCCTGGCCGCTGGCAAAGTCGCCGTTCTGGATCATCGCCAGCAGGGTTTCGATCTGCTCGCCGGCCAGGGCCAGCTTGCCATAGGCCATCTTGATGCCGTTGTAGTGGGTTTCCAGGTGGCTCCCGGTGACCATGATGCCCCCGGCTTGCTCGTGGGTGGCGGCGGCAAAATAGACCGTCGGCGTGAGCACCTCGCCAATATCGGTGACGTGCAACCCGGTGGAGGCCACGCCGGTGATCACGGCGGCGCGCAGCGGGCCGCTGGTCACACGGTTGTCGCTGCCCACAAACACGCGCTGGATGTCAAATTCGCGCTGCACAAAGGTGCCATAGGCCTTGCCCACCAACTCGGCAACCGCCGGGGTGAGCTGCACGTTCTCGCCCAGGGCCGTGCCTCGGATGTCGTACTTCCGAAAATGGTGCTTGGAACCTGCATGAGTGATTTTTCCCTTCTTGATGGTGCCCATTTGCCCTGATTATAACGCCCTGTGCCAAACCCCGAACGCCAGCCGGGGCGGTTTTTCGGGTAAAATGCGGATGACTTTTCATCAGGGGAAATGACGTATGCTGCAACCTGCTCCCCCCACGCTGGCACCCTCCACCGATGCTCAGATTCAGCGTGTGTTGTGGCGTGTGCTGGTGCTCAATTTGCTGGTGGCGTTGGGCAAGCTGGGCGTGGGCTTGTTCACTGGGGCGCTGGCGGTGTGGCCGATGGCTTTCACTCGTTGGTGGATGCGCTCTCTAACGTGGTGGCGCTGGCCGCGCAAGGCATGGCTGCCCGCCCCCCGGATGATGACCACCCCTATGGGCACCGTCGCTTCGAGGCGCTGGCCACCCTGATGATCGGTGGATTTTTGTTGCTGGTGGCCTGGGAGGTGCTGCAAGCGGCGGTGGGGCGCTTGCAGGCGGGCACGGCCCCGCAGGTGCTGCCGCTGAGCTTTGCGGTGCTGCTGGCCACGCTGGTCATCAACCTGGGGGTGGCGCGCTACGAAACCGCGCGCGGCCACGCCCTGAACTCGCGGATTTTGCTGGCCGATGCCCGCCAGACCAGCGTTGATGTGGTGGTGACCTGCTCCGTGTTGCTGAGTCTGGCGCTCACGCAGGCCGGGCTAGGCTGGGTGGATGGGTTGGTGGCGCTGCTGATCGTGTTGCTGATCGGGCGCACGGGCTGGCA
>JAAUUD010000323.1 GCA_012031655.1 Anaerolineae bacterium
CTGAGCGGCGGCGAGGACCATGCAACACCCCGCATGGCCCACCATCGGCCAGCGCTTGCGGGCTGCTGGGCTGCACGTCATGCTGCTGACCAATGGACTTTTGCTTAAAAAGCAGGCGGCGCACCTCTCTGATAGCGTGGACGAAGTTATCGTGAGCCTGGATGGCGGCACCCCGGCCACCTACCAGCACATTCGCGGCGTCGATGCCTTTAACCTGGTGCTGGAGGGCATCGCGGCGGCCCATGCTGCCGGGCTGCCCGTCACCACGCGCACCACCGTTCAGCGCGCCAACTTCCGCGAGCTTCCGCAGATTATCCGGGCGGCGCAAGGGGCCGGGGCAGATGTGGTCAGCTTCTTGCCCATTGATGTGAGCAGCGACTTCGCCTTTGGCGCCCGCGCCGACCTGCTGCCGATGCAGGGCCAGCAAGCCCTTACCGCTGCGGAGGTGGACGCGTTCGAAGCGATCTTACAGGCCATGGAAGGCGATTTTGCCGCAGACTTCGCCAGTGGCCGCCTGGCCGAGCCGCCTCAGAAGCTCCGCCGCCTGGCCCTCTACTTCCGTAGCCTACTGGATGACAGCCCCTACCCCCCGCCACGCTGCAACGCGCCACATTTTTCCGCCGTGCTGGAAGTCGATGGCCGCCTGCGACCCTGCTACTTTTTGCCAGAGTGGGGCGCGCTGGGCCAGCAAAGCCTGGCCGAAGCGCTCAACCAACCCGAGGCCGTGGCCCTGCGCCGGGCTTACCGCACTGGCCAGCGCCCGGAGTGCGCCCGCTGCGTCTGCCCGCTGTATAAAGGCCCGCGCGCCCTGCTCCGTCCCTGAACGCAACCTCACCCGCTTGCCCCGCGTATTGTTCATAACCCACAGTTCACCAGGATGGAGGAAACCACCATGCCAAAATCTGCCCAATGGGTTCGGAAGTCAACGCGCTCCCCGCTGCGCGATGGCCTGGCCAGCGCCGTGCTGGGGGCCTTCGAAATGCTGGGCGGCGATCCATCCAGCGCCGTGGAGGCCGCGCAGGCGTTCCCCACCCCGGCAGAGTGGATCAGCTATCAGCGCAACCAGGTCGCCGTGGCGGGCGTGGGCGCAACGCTGGTCCCCCTCAGCGGCTTTGTTACCGTTCCGGCAGACGTCGCTTTTCTGTTCCACAAGATGGCACACACCACCTGGGGCATCGGCCACCTGATGGACGCCCGCGTGCTGGGCAAGGCAGATTTTTTTAATGCGCTGGATGCCTGGACCCTGCCAGAAGATCAACTCCCGGTTTACCGTGCCGTTTCAGAACGCACCGCCCAAAGCGCCGATGCGCTCATCGCGGCAACTGAGGCCGAGCCGCTGGGCCAACCACTGGCAGAACTGCGCCAACACAATCCATTGGTCACTTATAACCTGTTGCACGCCTACGCCAGTGGCCAGATTGCGGACCAGGACGCGCTGGCCAGCGCCGTCGCTGCCGGGTTGCAGGCCGCCGAAGCCCCGCAGGACTTCGACCCAACCCTGGATGTAGGCCAATTTGGAGAGTGGAGCCTGGGCATGGCGCGCAGCTTTGCCATGAACACCTTCGCCCGGCTTAGCCGTTCGCTGGGGATGCGGGTTGCGGCTCACCTGGCCGGCAGCGCAGCCACCAAAGCCATCGCGGGCATCATCCCGGTGGCCGGGGCGGTCATCAACGGTGGGTTTAACGCGGTGCTCCTGAAGGAATATGGCGCCAGCGCGGAGCGCTACTACGCCCATGCCATCGCAGAGCCGCTCCCGGCGGACCTGCTGGGCTAATCTTGGGCCAAATCCACTGGGATGATGCGCGCTGTGCCGTGTTCATCCGGGCGCAAACGGGCCACCGGTTGCGGATCGTGCGCGGAAATCAGGTAGGCGTGGTGCTGCATGGCCCACTGTTGCCAGGCGCGCTTGGTTTCCAGGGTGATGAGCGGTTCCACGTCATAGGCGGTCATCCAACCCAGCTTCTCGAAATGCACCAGGTAAGTAGCCAGGTCACAGAGGAAGACCGCCGCCTGGCCGCCGCCTTCCAGAACGACGCTCATGTGGCCGGGGGTATGGCCGGGCGTGACCACCCCACGCACCCCCGGCGCCAGCTCCGTGTCACCTTCCAGCAGTTCGAGCTGCCCGGACAGGTGTAGCGGCTCGTAGTTCAGCGGGATGTAGGTGGCACGGGTGCGTTCGTTGGGGCGCATGGCGTCTTCGTACTCGCGGCGCTGCACCACATAGCGCGCCTGCGGGAACGTAGGCCGCAGCGCGCCTGCGGCATCAAAAAAGTTGTTGCCCGCGCAATGGTCGGCGTGCAGGTGGGTGTTGATGACCAGGGTTACCGCCGCCGGCGCCACGCCTGCCCGCGCCAACCCGGCCAGCAAATCGCCTTGGGGCCGTTCCAGCCCCCATTGACGCCGGTGTTTTTCGTCCAGCTTGTTGCCCAGTCCGGTGTCAATTACAATGTTCTGATCGCCCACCTTCACCAGCAGGCAGCGCAGGTGCATGGGCACCCGGTTTTCGGCATCGGGTGCCACCATGCGGCCCCACAGGGCACGCGGCACCAGCCCAAACATCCCTCCGGCGTCCACCTGGACCACCCCATCGCTCAGTAAATAGACCTGCAACGCGCCGAGTTGCAACATATCAGCCGTATAACCCCCGATAGCGATCCGTGCCCAGTTCCCGCCGCAGGCTATGGATCAGCGCTTGCTTTTCTGGCTCTGGCAAAAAGGCTGCCCGCGCCGCATTGATCACCATCTCGCGCAGATCGTGCAAATCCAGCCCTAACCCCTGCACCGCCAGCGCATACTCGTCCGTTAGCGTGGTGTTGGAGATGGTTGGATCGTCGGTGTTGATGGTGATCGGGATGTTGAGGTAGCGCAGGTCCAGCACGGGATGCTGCCCCACAAAACCTACCACGCCCGATTGCAGGTTACTGGTGGGGCAGACTTCAAAAACAACCCGCGCCGCCCGCGCCACCTGCATCGTGCTGGAGTCCTCCACGCCGCGCACACCATGGCCCACGCGGTCCACGCGCATGCTCTGGATGGCATCGCGCACGTTGTCTGCGCCCTCCCACTCGCCCGCGTGCAGGGTGATCCCTAGCCCGGCCCGGCGCGCCTCCCGAAAGAGCGCACTGAAAGGGCCGCGCCGGAAAGCCGGGCTCCTTCCCGGCCAGGTCCAGCGCCACCACGCCACCCTCCCGAAACTTAAGCGCCGCCTCCAGGGTTGCGCGCCCGATTTCCAGGCTTTCATGGCGGTTCATGGAGACAATCAGGTTAACTTTGATGCGGTTGGCTTTGCTGGCTTCCTGGGTGGCTTCGCACACCCAGGTGATGACCTCCTCCAGCGAGAAGCCCTTGGCCTTGGCCAGCGCGTTTGGGGTAAAGCGCAGTTCCATGTAGCGCACCGTGTCTGCTGCCGCGTCTTCGATAGCCTCGTGCACCACCCGCTGAATGACCTCTGGCGAGCAAAAAAACTGGCGCAACACCGCAAATTTGCTCAGGAAGGCTTCGTGGGTGGCGGGGTCCTGCGCGGTCATCTGGACGTAAGGGCGCAACGCTTCGGGATCGTAGCTGGGCATGGGCACGCCATGTTCATAGCCGACTTCGGCCAGGGTCTCCAGGCGGATGGAGCCTTCCAGGTGGCGGTGTAGCTCCACCTTGGGCATCGCAAAGAGCGCTCGCCACAGGTCGCTCTGCCGATTAACGATGTCTTGCACTTGAAACGCCAAACTTGTTCGCCTCTTAGCGCTGATTATGACCTTCTATCATAATGATTCTGACCAGAGCGCGCTACCTCTGGCGCTTAGCGCCGGGCATAAATCAGCCAGCCCCAGTAGCGCCAGGCCGCGATAAAGCCAATCACCACGCCCAGCAGCAAGGGCAAGGCATAGGCCACAAACACAGCGTTATTCTGGTCCATGGCTTCAAAGTCGCTGCGGGGGGTTGCCAGGCTAGCCAGGCGCGTTAGGCTGCTGAGCAGCACCAGGCCCGCCGCCACCCAGAACCAGCGATGCACCGGGGAGCGCCCGGCGGCTTTGCCCAGGCGGCGGCTCAGGTCGCCCAGCACCAGCAAGAGCACCGCCAGGCACACGGGCACCAGAGCGGCCATCAGGTTGCCCACCCACATGCGCTACTCCCCTTCCCAGGTCATTTGTTGGTAGAGCCACACGCTAAGCACCACCGCCAGCAGCGCCCCCGCCAACAACAAGGCATCCGCCAGCGCATCCCCCGCCCAGGCATCTTGCGCCAGGTAGCGCGCCATCCCCAGGCTAAACAGAACCACCGGCGCCAGGTAATAGCGAAACAGGGTGCGCTGGCCAGAGGTCATTTCATAAAAGCGGGCGATCATCGCCAGGACGAAGATGAGCCCGCTGCTCGCGAACCAGGCGATCAGGAGGAACACCTGTGTCAGCGTGAAAGCCACTTAGCGCCGCCGTTTGACCTGCCGCTTGACGCTATCGTGTGCCACCAGTTCGCGGTCGCCCTGGTCGGCTTCGTAGTGG
>JAAUUD010000324.1 GCA_012031655.1 Anaerolineae bacterium
GCGGGCTTCTGGCGCGTTATACTCGCCACAGTGCGGGCACAGCCGATAGGCCCCGGCCCACAGGCGGTCAATGTGCTGGCCCGGCAAGCTGGCCAGATAGCGTTCCTCCGGGCTCTGGTTGGGGAAACTCAGTTCCAGCAGGGTGGTGAGGATCAGCACCGCGCCAGCCACCAGCCCCAGCCAATAACCGCGTTGCAGGCTCCCCTGGAAGGTGAACAGCAGCCAGGCAAACACCACCCCCTGAAAGAGGACCAGCAGCCCCACCAGCTCGCGGGGGTAGCTCAGGCGGATTTGCAGGTACATATAGCCCACCAGGCCGCGCAACGTGATCACCGCTGCCACCAGCGGGATCGTCCAGACCAGCCACCACTGCGAGAGCGGCACATAGTCCGGGTTGAAGGGGTCAAAGCCAATCGCCAGAAAGGTGGTGAGCGCCTTGTGCAGCACATCCAGGCCGCTGCCCAGCTCGCGTTCCCAGGGCAGCAAAAAGGAGAGAAAAAGGCTCAAGGCGGCGCCAACTTCGATCAGGTAAGCGGTCAGGCGATGCTGGGCCATGGGTGCACCTCGTGGACTGCTGCGCTTTGCCCTCAATGCTAAGCCAGGCTGGGCGATTTCAGCCCGGTTTACGCAGGCTGGCCACCAGATAGAGCTTGAGGTGTTGGCGTGCGGGGGCGTCGCTCCAGCGCTCGAAGCCCAGCGCCAGCCGAAAGAGCGGCACGCTAAACGCCAGGTAAAATGGATTGCCGATGAACTCCAGCTTTTCGAGTTCCAGGCCCTGGGCCGCTGCCAGCGCTGCGATGGCCTGGCGGGTGTTGGCACGGTAGTAGGTCGGGAAGGATTCGTGCTCCGGGCGGCGCAACAGGCGGCGCAGGATCCAGCCGCGCAGCCCATCCGGCACCAGGCGCGCCAGCCAGGGCACGTAGTTCTGCGCATTGGTGGTAAAGAACACCATGCGCCCCCCCGGCGCCAGGACGCGCCCCATCTCCGCAAAGGCGGCCTCTGGCTGGGCGAAGTGCTCCACCACCCATTGGTTGATGACCAGCGCAAAGCTCCCCGCCGGAAAGGGCAGCGCGTTGGCGTTGGCCTGGGCTGCGCCGTGCAGCCGCGCGTTCTGGCGCAGGTCCGTTGCCATCAGGTCCACCCCAGCCCGGTAACCGGCTGCTTGCAGCGCGGCTTCGGCCAGGCTCATTCGCCCCGCGCCCACATCCAACACGCGCGCGCCAGGCGGCAAGCCGCCGCCACCTGCGCCGTATAGCGCTGACCGCCATCCTCAAAATTGGGATAGGTTTGCTGAAAGAGGGCCATACAACGCGCATAGCGCGCCGTGCGGGTGAGGGCTTTCGCTCATAGGGTGAGTTTTTTTTGCCTTTCCTGCCGCTGGAAGGGGGGCCAACAGTGCCAGAACAGCGCGCTATTCTAGCCGATCTCAGGGCGGGTGGGCAGGGCGCGCCCTAGAGCAACAGGCTGGGGTCGTCGTCCCGCAGATATTCCAGCGCATCTTGCAGGCCAGGCAACCGCTGATAGTCAAAACGATAGCACTGCTGCAAAAAGTGGGTGATGAACGCGATGCGCTGCACCGAGCGATGCTCGCCACAGGCCAGCACCATCTTCAGGTGCGGGTGGCACAACCACCCAAAGGACTCCTGAATCGAAAGCAGGTTCGGGACCAGGCGCGTGAGGTGGGTTTCGTCCGAAAGCACATAGGCCGGGGTGCGGCTGTCATTCAAATAGGCAGGCAACACGGCGTTGACTTCTTGAAATTCCTCAATGCTCACCACATCGTAGAGTTGCAGATGGATGACGCGGTTTGGCACATACCAATCCAGATGAATGGCCATGACGAACAATCCCCCCTCACTAGGATTGTGTTAAGATTTCCTTGCTTATTGCACCAGCCTGTGTGACTTCTGGTACTTGAGTTTATTCTAGCACGCTTTACGTTAATCCGCTACTCATCTTGGTTAGGATCGGGCAACTTGCCGCGCCCCTACCCTGGCCGAGCGCCACCAGGCCGCTATAATAGCCCGCTATGCAACGCACCTCTTTTCCCTGGGCCGCCCTGGGCCTGCTGCTGCTGGCCACGGCGGTGTACCTCCCTGGTACGGCACACATCACGCTCTGGCAAGACGAGGGTTGGTCCTGGGCGGCGTCGCGCCTTCCAGATGCCCAGGCTTACGAACGCCTCTATGCTGCGGATAATCACCCGCCGCTCTTTAACCTGGTCCTCAACGCCTGGCGCCACCTGGCCGGAGATCGCTTGCTGGTGCTGCGGCGCTGGGCATCTGGGCCTGCATTTTGAGCCTGGCCCTGACCTATCGCCTGGGTCGCGAGCTGTTCAGCCCGCGTGCAGCCCTGGCGGCGGGCCTGCTGCTGCTGAGCAACGACCTGGTCAATAGCCTGGGTCCGGTCATCCGCCACTACAGCCCCGCAATGCTGCTGGCCCTGCTAAGCACCTGGTTTTACTGGCGCTGGGGGGGGCGTTGGTCGGCGCGCTGGGGCGCCGCCTATGCGCTGAGCGGCCTGCTGCTGATCTACACCCTTTATAACGGGGTGCTGGTGCTGCTGGTGCATGGGCTGCATAGCCTGCTGGTGCGGCGACGGCTGTGGCCCATCGCGGGGCGGCGCTATTCATTGCGCTGGCTACCTGCCCTGGCTGCCCAGGTTACACACCCAGCTCACCGCCGCGCCCCTGATGGGGGAAGGCGGCTTTGCGGGCAGCCTCCGTTCGGACCGCGACGGGCTGGACGTTTATTTTTTCCAGATCGTGGGTGAACCCGAAGCCCTGGCGCTGGGCCTGGCCCTGGCGGGGGTCTTTGCCGGCGCTTTAGGGGCAGAGTGGCGCACCTGGCTGCCGCGTTCCGGGGCGCTGCTGCTGGGCGCCTGGGCTTTGCTCTACATCAGCGTGCCCATCCTGGCGACCTTCGCGGGCTATGGCATCCTCATCGTGCGGCCCATGCTGGTTGTGATCCCGCCGCTGGCCCTGCTGATGGCCTGGGCCTTGGACCAGGCCGAACCGCGCCTGTTTACCCTGCTGCTGGCGCTCATCCTGGTCAACACGCTGGTGTATACGGTGTGGCAGGCCCCGCCCCTCATCGAAGCGGCCAACGCCCCCAACGAGTTCGCCGCGCTGCCGCATTACATCGTCTACAGCCAGCGAATCTGGGAGTTCGGCTTCCGTGAACTGTACCTGACCGGCGCGACCGGTGCAGGCGCATGGGTGACGTTCAGCGCCATGTTCATGCACGCGGATTTCAGCCATCTGACCAGCAACATGCTGTTTTTGTGGGCGTTTGGCCGCCGTGTCGAGGACGCCACCGGCCCCTGGCGCTTCCTGGTGTTCTACCTGATGGCGGGCATGGTGTCGAACATGGGCTACGCTTTTATCGTCGACAGTTCCGTGTTGGATGTGCCGGGCATCGGCGCAAGTGGGGCGGTCTTCGGGGTGATGGGCGCGTACCTGCTGCTCTTCCCGACGGCGAAAATGGGCTGCCTGTGGCTGCCTGCTATCGTCGTGACGGGTGTCGTCGCCGTGTTCAACAGTATCTTCGGGCAGAAGGGCAGCGGCAGCGGCTGGAAGTGGACCATCCAACTGCCCGCCATGCTGGTGATCGGCATCTATATCCCGTTCACCATCTCCGATACCTTCAGCGCCATCGAGACGGGCACGCTGCCCTCCAACGTCAACGAGGTGGCGCACCTCTCCGGCTTCCTGACGGCCATCACCATCTTCCTGTTCGTGCGGAAGGACCTGCTGGTGCGCTATCTGGCAGGCCGCCAGTTATAGGCGAAGGGCGCACAAAAAACAGCCCGGCGCATTGGCCGGGCTGTTGTGATTGACTGCTGAATGTGATGCTACAGGGTGATGTTGTAGTCCGCAGCGCGGCGGTCTACTGCATCCCGACAGGCCGCACGTTGGTGGCCTGCTCACCCTTTTGCCCCTGCGTAATCTCGAATTCGACGACCTCGCCTTCTTCGAGAGTCTTATAACCGGCCTTCTGGATGGCGGAGAAGTGGACGAACACGTCGTTGCCACCCTCCTGGCTGATGAAGCCGTAGCCCTTCTCGGCGCTGAACCACTTGACAACGCCCTGCAAACGGTTGGACATGAAACAAACTCCCTCGAAACACCACTGCTCTACTGCGATTGGCCCCCACGTTGCCCACCAACCGCCGCCCCACACCTGGGGGGCGCATCTTCGCTGTGGCGCTGTTCGCTGCCTGGGCGCTGCGTTAACCGGGTGTGATGACAGGGCCACGCATTGCCCACCCGGTCAGGCCGGTTTGCTGGGCTGCTCCATGCGTGGTTGGACAGACGTCAAGCCATGAAGAGTCTATGCGATAGCCCGCCGCCTTGTCAAGCAGATTAACAAGAGCTTAAACGGCGCTTTGCACCCGGCAGCCACGGGGCCTGGTTCGCGCCGCGCTTCACCCGCCGCTGATGATATGCCGCAGGTCTCCGCCGAACTGGACCACGTCGATAG
>JAAUUD010000325.1 GCA_012031655.1 Anaerolineae bacterium
CCTGGCGCTGGCCGCGTGGCCATGGCGCCCGCTTCTGGGGATGATGCCCAGGCCGCCCTGGACCACGCCGCTGCCCACCTGCCGCCCGGCCTGGATGCGCCCCTGCTGCTCAACCTCTACCTCACGCAGCTCGAAATCGCCAACATCCGGCAAGACCGCTCTCGCTTTACGGCAGCGCTGGCGGCCTCGCGCGAGCTTCCCGCCGCCACAGGAGACCGCCTGCTGCGCGGTCGCATCGCGCTCATCTCAGCCGCTATCGGGGTGGCCAGCAGGAATGGAACAGCCGCCGTCCACGAGGCGGAACGCGCCCACCGCATCTTCCGCAGCCTGGGCGCCACCTTCTGGCAACGCAAAGCCCAGGAATTGCTGGATCACTATGCGCTACTGGCGCCGGGCTACGTGGCCAAGGGCCACTTTGGCCCCGTCCGCGTGGGCCAAAAACCCGCAGACAAGCCCTGAGCCGCCGGGGCGCAAAAACTCATAAAAATTTACAGCGCGCGCGGCCATCTTCCCTATAATTAAAAGTGTGTCTGTTCGGTTGATTGTCCACCCAACCAAAGGAGCCAGGTTGCCATGCCTTTCTTTCGCTATCCGCTGAGCATGAACTTTAAGCTGGTTGCGCTTGCGCCGCGCGTCATCATCCGCGATGCCAACGGCGTCGAGCAACTCTTCCTGAGCCAGCGCGTGCTCAAGCTCAAGGAAGATGTGCGCATCTACAACAACAGCCAAAAGGAGCGCGAAGTCTTCAAGCTCCGTGCCGACCGCATCATCGACTTTTCCGCCACCTACCACTTTCTGGAGGCGGATACCGAGCGCAAGCTGGGGTCGGTCAAGCGCAAGGGCATGCGGTCGCTCTGGCGCGCCACCTACTACAGCGACGACGCCAACGGCCAGCAAACCCACCACATCAAGGAAGACAACGCCTGGACCAAAGTTGGCGATGCGCTCTTCAGCGAAATCCCGGTCGTGGGCATGTTCTCCGGCTATGTGTTCAACCCCTCCTACACCACCTACCGTGGCACAGACCGCAACGACGAAAGCCAACCCATCATGAGGCTCCACAAAACCCCGTCTTTCTTCGAGTCCACCTACGTCATTGACCTGGTGAACCCGAACGTGCCCGAAGACGAAGAACTCCGCGTGTTGCTGGCGCTGTTCATGGTGGTGCAGTTGGAGCGTCGGCGCGGCTAGGCATAACAACGCGTGTGGGCCGTTCTGCCAGGCGGCCCCGCCCAGGAGGCTTGTCAAATGACCTATCCCGAAACAGACCTGGCCCACAACCGGGCCGGGAACCTCTCCCCGGCGCAAATCGTGCGCTTGCAGCAGGGTTGGCAGCAGGCCGCCCCCGTGATGGGCGGCTTTGGGCTGGCCCTGATGGCGCTGGGCGTGGTCTTCTATGCCCTGGGCGAGCCGCTGGGCTGCGCGGGCACCTGGATTTTTGCCGGGTTGCTGGGGCTGTTGCTGTGGGGCATCCGCCGGGCCGTGCGCCAGGCCCAGCGGCCCGGACAGGTGGCGCGGGTGGAAGGGGTGGTGCGGCGCCTCACCGAGCAGGACGACGGCCAAACGCACTATATCCTGGAAGTGGCCAGCCTGCGCCTGCGCATGGAAGCAGATGACATGCCGCGCCTGACCGATGGCCGCACCTACTGGGTCTACTACCTGCCGCGCACGGGCTATCTGGTGAGCGCCGAACCCGCGCCAGGGTCATAGGCCCAGCACATCCGTGGCCAGGCTGCGCAGCATGGCCGGGCTAAAGGGTTTGGTCATGTAGGTGTCGGCGCCCACCTCCATCCCCTTTTCGCGGTCCACCACCTGCCCTTTGGCGGTCAACAGCACGATGTACACCCCCGCCATCCCTAACTCGTGCTTGACGGCATAGCACACGTCAAAGCCGTTCATGCGCGGCATCATCACATCCAGAAAGACCAACTCAGGCTGCTCTGCCTGGATGAGCGCCAGGGCATCTTCGCCATTGTCCGCCGAGAGCAGCTCCACGCCTTCGTCCTCCAGGTCTTCCAGGGTTTGCTCCACCAGGGCGCGAATATGCGCTTCGTCGTCGACGATCAAGATTTTCACGCCGCGCTTCTCCTTAACTGGGGTTGGGGTCAGGCTGCTGGGCCTGGCGCTTAACAACGTAGAGCGTAAAGTCATCATCCAGCGGGGCCTCGCCCACAAAGGCGCGCACCGCCTCCACGATAGCCCGCAACATCGCATCGGCGCTGCCGCGCATGTTGGCCTCCACCACGGCCCGCAAGCGCTCTTCCCCGAACATCTCGCCCACCACGTTTTTAGACTCCGTGACGCCATCCGTGGTAAACACCAGCAAATCCCCAGGTTCGATCTGCACCTCGCGTTCTTCCAGCGTGATCTCGTTCACCGCGCCAATCACGAAGCTGCGTGCGGCCAGGTCTTCGCAGCGGCCCGTGCTGGCGTGCAACCACAGCGGCCAGCCATGCCCCCCATTGGCATAGGCCAGCTCGCCGGAGCCGGTCTCCAGCGTGGCATAGAAGGCAGTCAGGAACAGCTCTGAGCGGCTCTCGTTGATGATGAGGCGGTTGGTGGTTTGCAGCACCTCCGCCGGATTTTTGCCCGTCATGGAAACCGAGCGCAACACCGTGCGGCTGAAGGCCATAAACAGCGCCGCCGGGATGCCCTTGCCGGTCACATCCGCGATGACCAGGCCCAGGCGGTGCTTATCACCGGGCAGTTCAAAGAAGTCGTAGAGGTCGCCGCCCACCTGCCCGGCAGCCTCATAAATCGCCGCAAATTCCCACCCCGCGATCTGGGGCACGGCGGCAGGCAGCAGGCTTAGCTGGATGCGCCGCCCCACGGCCAGTTCTTCTTCCAGGCGTTGGCGCTCGATCTCGCGCTGGAAGTACAGCGCCCGCTCCACCGCAATCGCCGCCTGGCGCGCAATCGCCATCACCAGCTTGCCATCCCCGGCGGTGAACATCGGCTCGCCAGGCAAGCGCCCCAGCAGGATGGCCCCGCGCAGGATGTCCACGCCTTTCATCTTCATCGGCGCGCACAGGATGGCCTCCAGCGGCAGGCCCTCGTCAGGGTCCGGCATCAGGATGTCGGCTTCGTCGGTTTCGGCCAGCGCAGGCAGGCGCGGGTTGGCCAGGGCCACCATGTTTTCGATGTGATGGCCGTTGCCCTGGCTGGCCAGCACCACCAACTCGGCGTCCGGGTCGGCGGGGTCGCGCAGCAGCACGGCAGTCAGCGAGGCATGGCTGGCCACCAGCGCTTCTTTGAGCACCGTCGGCGCGATATCGGCCAGGTCCAGCACAGAACCGATGGTCGCGCCCAGTTGATAGAGCAGGTTGATCTCGTTGTAGCGCTCCAGGGTTTCGCTGGCCAGTTGGCGGCGGTCGCGGGCATCCGAAAGGATGAGGCGCAGCACCCGGTGCAGCGTATCCAGCGCGCTGGGCGGGGCCTGCACGCTGGCCACCAGTGCCCCCACCAGGTGCCCATCCAGGCGCAGGGGGTAGAGGTGCATGTCTGGGGCGTGGATCGGTTGCCCCTCTGTGCTGGCCAACACATGCGCCACGATGCTCTCTGGCCGCCAGAGTTCCGCCCCGGCAAATATCTTACCGTTGGGGCGTGCCAGGGCCAGGGCCATCCCGCTGTGCAGCCCGGCAAAAGCATGCAACAACTCTTCTGCCTTCCGCCGATCAATTACGCGATGCAATGCCAGTGCTTCAGAACCCGCCATGCTTTTTTCCCCACTTGATGTGGCCGCAACTATAACGCGCCACGGCCCCGGCGGAAAGCGCTCCGCCACAATTGATGTTTTTTGCCAATTTTGTTTGGTCCTGCGCGCTAATCGTAGGCAAACACCACCACCTGGCGCTGATAGCTGCGCTCGCGGATGCTGCCCAACAGCGCCTCCGTGCCCAGGCGCCCCGGCAACAGCACCACATCGGGGTCAAAGCGTGTGACGGCTTCTTCCAGCAGGCTCACCTCGCTGATCACCTCCAGGCTGTGGCCCTGCGCCAGCAGCGCGCTGGTCAGGCGTTGCACCACCTCGGCGTGCTCCTCCAGGATGAGGAAACGCCGCTGCACCACCCCCGCCCCCAGGCGGGCGGTCACGGCCTCGCGCAAAGCTTCGCCCTGGAAGGGCTTGGTCAGGTAGTGGTCAATCCCCAGGCGGCGCGCTTCGGCCTGGCGGTCTGCCCCGGAGATGATGATCACGGGCAAGGTGAGGGTGCGCGGGTCCTGGCGCAGGCGGGCTGCCACCTCCAGGCCATTGATCTCTGGCAGCATCAGGTCCATCAGCACCAGGTCCGGCACCTGTTCCTGAAGCAGTTGCAGCGCTTCGGCGCCGTTGCGCGCCGCCAACGAGTGAATGCCGGCAGCGCCGAGTTCCTGCTGCACCATATCCCGCGTGGCGGTGTCGTCGTCCACCACCAGCACAAAGTTGCGCCCGCGCCCCCCATTGGAGGCCGCCCCCGAGG